>DAMDKH010000022.1:0-17182 GCA_032099965.1 Microbacterium sp. | reverse complement strand
AGGCTCCGGCCGCTGAGGCTCCCGCCGCCGACGAGGCTCCGGCCGACGAGGCTCCGGCTGACGAGGCGCCCGCCGCCGAGGCCGACGCCAAGTAATCCCCGCGACCACCAGATACATCACGAAGCAAGGAGCCACCACACATGGCCAACTTCACCATCGCTGACCTCAAGGCGCTGCGTGAGCAGCTCGGCACGGGAATGGTCGACACCAAGAAGGCGCTCGAGGAGGCCGACGGAGACGTCGAGAAGGCCACCGAGATCCTGCGTCTCAAGGGTGCGAAGGGCAACGCCAAGCGCGCTGACCGCTCGACCAGCGAGGGTCTCGTCGTCGCCCGCGAGCAGGACGGCGCCGTGACGCTGATCGAGCTCGCCTGCGAGACTGACTTCGTCGCGAAGAACGACCGGTTCATCGCGCTGGCCGAGAAGGTCGCCGACGCCGTCGCGGCCGTCAAGGCCGACTCGGTCGAGGCCGCGCTGGCCGCGGACGCCTCGGGCCAGACCGTCGAGCAGCTGATCTCGGAAGAGGCGGCCATCATCGGCGAGAAGGTCGAGCTGCGTCGGGTTCGCACGCTCACCGGCGACAGCGTCGAGGTCTACCTCCACCGCACCAGCAAGGACCTGCCGCCGCAGATCGGCGTCGTCGTCGCCTACTCGGGTGACGACGCGGCCACCGCGCGCAGCATCGCCCAGCACATCTCGTTCGCCAACCCGTCGTACCTCTCCCGTGAGGACGTTCCGGCCGAGGCCGTCGAGAAGGAGCGCGAGATCGTCACCGAGATCTCCCGCAACGAGGGCAAGCCGGAAGCGGCTCTGCCCAAGATCGTCGAGGGTCGCGTCGCCGCGTTCATCAAGCAGGTCGCCCTGCTGGAGCAGGACTACGCGAAGGACAACAAGCTGTCGGTCGCCCAGGTCGCGAAGGACGCCGGTATCACCGTGACGGACTTCGCGCGCTTCAAGGTCGGCGCGTAGCACTGTCGAAGGGGTTCGGATCCGCAAGATCCGAACCCCTTCTTCATGCCCTCGAGGCACTATCTTGAATCCGGACGAGAGGACCCTCCCCATGACCGAACGCACCGGACGCCGTCGCGTCCTCCTCAAGCTCTCCGGCGAAGCCTTCGGGGCCGGGCAGCTCGGCGTCAACCCCGACGTCGTCAGCCAGATCGCACGCGACATCGCGGCCGCCGTCGACCAGGTCGAGGTGGCGATCGTCGTGGGCGGCGGCAACTTCTTCCGCGGTGCGGAGCTGAGCCAGCGGGGCATGGACCGCGGCCGCGCCGACTACATGGGGATGCTGGGGACGGTGATG
Source organism: Microbacterium sp. (assembly GCA_032099965.1). Taxonomy (GTDB): domain Bacteria; phylum Actinomycetota; class Actinomycetes; order Actinomycetales; family Microbacteriaceae; genus Microbacterium. The sequence goes on along the minus strand of DAMDKH010000022.1, from coordinate 15,877 downwards.
AACGCCCTCGCTCTGCAGGACTTCCTGGAGCAGGCCGGCGCCGCGACCCGCGTGCAGTCCGCCATCTCGATGACCCAGGTCGCCGAGCCGTACATCCCGCGCCGGGCGGAGCGTCACCTCGAGAAGGGCCGCGTCGTGATCTTCGGCGCGGGGGCCGGTCTGCCCTACTTCTCGACCGACACGGTGGCCGCGCAGCGGGCCCTGGAGATCGGCGCGCAGGAGGTCCTCGTCGCCAAGAACGGCGTCGACGCGATCTACACGGCCGACCCGAACAAGCACGCGGATGCCGAGCGCATCGATCGCGTCACGTACAGCGACGCCCTGCAGCGGGGTCTGAAGGTCGTCGACTCGACCGCGTTCAGCCTCTGCATGGACAACAACATGGACATGCGGGTGTTCGGCATGGAGCCGGCGGGGAACGTCACCCGCGCACTGCTCGGCGACCCGATCGGCACCCTCGTCACCACGTGAGCGTGCCGCACGGCGCATCGCCCGCCGCCCGATAGAATTCTCAGAACACCCCGACGATAGGAGCCACCGTGATCGCGGACGTCCTCGCTGAAACCACCACCCGCATGAGCCGGGCGGTCGAAGCTGCCAAGGAGGACTTCTCCACGGTGCGCACGGGTCGTGCGAACCCGCAGATGTTCCAGAAGGTGCCGGTCGACTACTACGGCACGCCGACGCCGATCGGGCAGCTCGCCTCCATGGCGAACCAGGAGGCGCGGACCCTCATTATCACGCCGTACGACAAGTCGGCGCTGAAGGCGATCGAGCAGGCGATCCGCGACATGCCGAACCTCGGCGCGAACCCCACGAACGACGGCAACCTGGTGCGCGTCACCATGCCCGAGCTCACCGCGGAGCGCCGCAAGGAGTACGTGAAGCTGGTCAAGTCCAAGGCGGAGGATGCCAAGGTGCACGTCCGCGGCATCCGTCGCAAGGCGAAGGACGACCTCGACGCGCTGAAGAGCGACATCGGCGAAGATGAGATCGCGCGCGGCGAGAAGGAGCTCGACGCTCTCACCCGCCAGCACATCGATCTGATCGATGACGCACTCAAGCGCAAAGAGGCAGAGCTCCTCGAGGTGTGAGGACACATGTCTGATACCCGTGATCCCGAGGACGGCGCGCCGGTGACGCGTCGTGAGACGCGGGAAGGCTTCGCGTCGGAGTCCGCCGCACCGTTGGCTGACGGGGCGTTCCCCGGTTTCGACGCGACGCTCATCCCGCCGCGTCCCCCGCTGCCCGCCGATGCCGTCGGACCGGGCGCGGGACCTCTGAGCACGGCCGATCACAGTGCCATCAGGGATCAGTGGCGCGCCGCACGGGACGAGTTCGGCTCGCACGTGTCGCACGCCCGCGACCAGCTCGACCAGGCGAACGAACGCATCAAGCAGCGCACGGGGCGCGACCTCGTGCTCGCCATCGTGATCGGCCTCGCCTTCGGCGGCGCTCTCCTCGCCTCGCTGCTGTTCGTGAAGATCCTCTTCGTTCCCTTCGCCTTGGCGGCCGCGCTCCTCGGCGTCTACGAACTCTCCCGGGCACTGCGCGCGTCGGGTCGACGCGTCGACGTGTGGCCGCAGCTCGCTGCCGCCACGCTCCTGGTGCTCTCGGCGTACTTCGCCGAGATCTGGCTCTACTGGGTGGTGCTGTTCCTCGCCGTCGCCTTCGTGATCGTGTGGCGTCTCATCGCCCAGATGGCGGCACGGGACGGGCGCACCTACGGCGATGTGCTCGCGGATGTGGTCATCGGCGGCTTCGTGCAGGTCTACGTGCCGTTCCTCGCCGGCGTGGCGCTCATCCTCCTGGATCAGGAGGGTGGGCAGTGGTGGGTCCTCGCGTTCATCGCCGTCGCCGTCGCCGCCGACACCGGCGCCTATGCCGCGGGCCTCGCGTTCGGTCGGCATCCGATGGCCCCGCGCATCAGCCCGAAGAAGACGTGGGAGGGGTTCGGCGGTGCCGTGCTCGCCTCGCTGACCGCGGGCGTGCTGTTGGCGGTCTACCTCCTCGAACTGCCCTGGTGGGGCGGCGTCGTGCTCGGAGCCGCGGTGCTGCTGTCGGCGACGCTGGGCGATCTCGGCGAATCCATGCTGAAACGAGATCTGGGCATCAAGGACATGAGCTCCTGGCTTCCGGGTCACGGCGGTCTTCTCGATCGACTCGACAGCATCCTCCTGTCGACGGTGCCGGCTCTCGGGCTCTACTTCCTTCTCTCCCCGTGGGTGGTGCTCTCATGAACGAAGCGGTCGTCGACGAACAGGCGCCCCAGGCGGCGCCGGCGTTCCCCGTCGTGTCCGGTCGCACCCGCGGCTACCATCGCGGAGCGGTCGACGCGTTCCTCGCCTCCGCGCGCGAGACGTTCGAGAACGGCGGAGATCTCGCGGCCGAGGACATCCGGATGGCATCCTTCCCGCTGGTCAAGGGCGGCTACGTGGTGCGGGAGGTCGATGCGGCCCTCGGGCGCGTCGAAGACGCCTTCGCCGCGCGTGAACGCGACAGGGCCGTCCGGACGGACGGTGCCACCGCCTGGGTGGAGCGTGCCCGTGAGGAGGCCCAGGTGGTGCTCGACCATCTGGCTCGCCCGCGCCGGCACAAGTTCGCCCGCACCGGCATCCTCACCTTCGGATACCGCATCGACGAGGTCGACCACGTCGCCTCGCGGATCGTGCGCTACCTCCGCGACGGGGAAGCCCTGTCGGCCGAACAGCTACGGTCGGCGGCGTTCCGCATGCAGCGTCGCGGGTACCGCGAGGAGCAGGTGGATGCTCTGCTCGACGCGACGATCGACGTGATCCTCGCCGTCCGGTGAGCTTTCCCACCCCCGTCCCAGCCAGGGTTGCGTAGACTGTCCTGCATCGTGACTTCCCGAGACGACATCACCCCCGCACGCGCCGACGCCTCTCCGGTGTCGGCCTCGACGGCCGTGTCGACGCGACGGGGCCCGAGCCACAGGTCGGGTCGTCGTGGCGCGGCATCCGTCTTCGCCGCCGTCGCCGTCGCCGGACTCGCCGCCGCGATCCTCGCTCCCGCCGGCATCGCTCTCGCCGATCCGCCGGCGGATGAGGCACCCGAGTCGCTGTACTCCGTCGCCCTGTCCGACACGCAGAATCTGACCGTGTCGACGGGCGGTGCCGAGATCTCGGCCACGACGCGCGGCTCGTTCGAGGTCTACGTCACGCCGAAGCCGACCCCCACTCCGACGCCCGAGCCCGCGGAAAAGAAGCAGGGCACGAAGACGGGGCCGAGTTCGCCGGCTCCGCTCTTCTACACCGGCGGCGGTGCACCCGCCGAGTGGATGGCGGCCGCGGGCATCGCCGAGTCCGACTGGGGCTACGTCGACTACATCGTCTCCCGCGAGAGCGGATGGAACCCGAACGCCACGAACTCCTCGTCGGGCGCGTGCGGCCTCGTGCAGGCCCTGCCGTGCAGCAAGGTGCCCGGCAACGGCTACGACCCGGTGGACAACCTGCGCTGGGCCACGGGATACGCGGTCGGACGCTACGGAAGCTGGGCCAACGCGCACAGCTTCTGGGTGAACAACCACTGGTGGTGAGTCGGTCCGATGCCCCGCTCACGCAAGCGCCATCCGGCGCGCGCTGACACCGAGGACTCCTTCGGGCGCATGCTGGCCGGCTGGAAGCGCTCCGAGATCCGGCGCGGCGCGGAGTGGACGGTGCGGCCCATCTCGGCTCCCCAGGCGCAGAAGGAATACGTCTGCCCGGGGTGCGGCCAGGCCATCGTGCCGGGGACCGCGCACCTGGTCGCCTGGCGAGCAGACGGCATCCTCGGAGACGCGGCCGACCTGGCTGCGCGCAGACATTGGCACACGCACTGCTGGAGGTTGGCATGACGATCGAGATCCGTGGCCCGCGAGAACTGCCGGCACAGCGGGAGGACGTCGAACTGCACACCGAGGACGGGCTCACGCTCGTCGGTGAACTCGCGCGCCCGCTGTCTGCTGCGCCCGTCGCCACGCTGGTGACCTTGCATCCGCTGCCCACGGCCGGCGGCTTCATGGACTCCCACATCCTCCGCAAAGCCGCCGCGCGGCTCCCTGCCCTGGCCGATCTCGCCGTCCTGCGCTTCAACACGCGCGGGACGACCTCGCCGCGCGGGACGAGCGACGGCGCCTTCGACGGAGGGACAGCGGAACAGCTCGACGTGGCCGCCGCCATGGACTTCGTGCGCGCCAACGACCTGCCCCGACCCTGGTTGCTCGGCTGGTCGTTCGGCACGGAGCTCGCCCTCAAGTACGGGCGCGATCACGAGATCGAGGGGATCATCCTGCTCTCGCCGCCGCTGCACCGCGCCACCGACGACGAGGTCGCGGCGTGGGCGTCGACCGATCGCGATGTGGTCATCGTCGTGCCCGAGCTCGACGACTACCTCCGCCCCGACGAGGCGCGTCGCCGGTTCGAGGCGATCCCGCATGCGCGTCTCATCGCGGTCGAGGGCGGCAAGCATCTCTGGGTGGGCGAGTCGCAGACCCGGCGCGTCCTGACCGAGATCGTCGCCGCGGTCAACCCCGACGCTCTTCCCCTGCCCACCGAGTGGCCGGGCGACGAACTCGACGGTTAGAGCTCGTTCATGCGCGGAATGAGCACCTGGCGGTAGAGGATCAGGATGCTCGCGGCCACCGGGATGGCGATGAGCGCACCCAGCAGACCCAGCAGGCTGCCCCCGGCCAGTGCGGCGACCACGACGACCGCTCCCGGCACCGCCACGGCCCGGCTCATGATGCGCGGGGAGATGACGTAGGCCTCGACCTGCATGTAGACGAGGTACCAGATGCCGGCCGCGATCGCCGTCTGCGGCGAACCGACGCCCGGAATGAGGCAGATCAGCACGATGATCGTCGAGCCGGTCAGAGTGCCGACGAGCGGGATCAGCGAGAAGAAGAACGCGATCACCGCGAGCACGGCCGGGAACGGCGCCTGGATGATCGACAGGTAGATGGCGCTGAGGAGTCCGTTGATCACGCCGAGCGACACCTGGCCCATGACGTAGTACCCGACGGAGTCCGTGATCTGGTCGGCGAGATCGATGAAGCGGTCGCGCTTGGACGCGGGTGCGAGCTGGTAGACGGCGCGCTTCAGCGAGGGCGTCGAGGCCGTCAGGTAGATCGTCAGGATCAGGACGATGAATGCGCCGAACAGGCCCGAGAGCAGCGCCCCGCTGGCGGTGATGACTCCCTGACCGATCGTGCCCCCGATCTCGGTGAGGTTGGTGTCGAGCCAGTCGGCGACGTAGTCGAACACGAGGTCGACGCGGAGGTTCGGGAAGGCGTCGGCCATCCACGCCATGGTGTCTTCGAGGAGCGTGCCGCGCTGCACCAGGGCGGTGATCTCCGAGACGAGCTGCGAGATCTGGTTGACGAGGACTGGGATCACGATGAGGACGATCCCCACGAAGATCGCGAGCACACCCAGGATCGTCACCAGCACGGCGAGCCAGCGGGGGAGCCGTCGCCGTTCGAGGAAGGAGACGAGGGGGTCGAGACCGAGACTGAGGAACAGCGCCGTGCCGACGTAGAGGAGCACCGTCGAGAGGCTCTCGAAGCTGCTGATGAGCAGGATGCCCAGGCCGACGCCGAGGGTGGCCACGAGCGCCGTGCGGAACGGGTTGTGGATCTTCATCGCTGCTCCTCGTCGACGGGATCTCCTGACTACCGATCGTGCCATGCCGGGGGCGGTCGACCCGTCCGCCTCTCCGGACTCCGAGGGGTATGTGGGCAACACACAGCTGATTTCGCTAGTCTGGAATGTCGAGTGTTGCGTCGTCGGCCAGCGTCCGCGATGCGTGAGGAGACTATTCGTGCGTTTCGTATGGGCCGTCGTGGCCTTCGTCCTGGCCGCGGTCCTGATCGGTGCGGGCATCGCCCAGCGCACGATCTTCCTCGGACCGTCCTCCGTGCAGGAGCAGGTCGACATCGGTGAGGGCGCGCCCTACATCATGATCGACGGCGACGTGCTGCGGGCCCACCCCGGCGCGCAGAAGCTGGTGATCGGCGGCGACGGCGAGATCTTCGCGGCGTACGGCCGCGCCGCCGACATGGAGGCGTGGCTCTCCGATGCCGAGTACAACCGCGTGAGCGTCGACGACGACGGCGACTTCGTGGTGAAGCACGTGGCCGCCGCGGCCGACGAAGGCGCGACCGACGGCGACGAGTCCACCGACGGCGACGCCCCGGCCGACGATCCGTCGGGGGAAGCCGGACGCAACCCCGCGGGGTCGGATCTCTGGCTCGACTCGTTCACCGAGACCGACGAGCTGTCGGTGGAGAACCTGCAGCTGCCCGAGGGCGTCAGCGTCCTCGTCTCCTACGACGGCACGAAGGACGCACCCGACGACATCGTCGCGAGCTGGCCCGTCGACAACTCCACTCCGTTCGCCGGACCGCTCATGGTCCTGGGCGGGGCCGCGCTGCTCACGGGCCTCGTCATGTACGTGCTCGCGATCCGCTACCAGCGGCGCGGACGCGGCCCGCGCCGCAAGGGCCCCGGCCCGCTCCCGGTGACGGAGCCGATCGACGTCGCCGCCCTCCCCGCCGCCGACCGCGAAGCCATCGAGGCGGCGCCGGCCGGCCGGCCGGCCTCGCCGCCGGAGGACGACGATGTGCAGGATGCGGAGGTCGTCGAGCCGTCCGACGAGGACCCGAAGTCCGAGCAGGAGGGCCGATCGACGATGCGTGCGCAGACCCCGAACCGCCGGCGACGGATGCTCGCCGTGCCGATCATCGGCCTGACGGCGATCCTCGCCACCGGCTGCTCGCCCGAGTCGTGGCCGCAGCTCGACGACCCGTCGGCCAGCCCCTCTCCGACGCCGACCGTCATCGCCCCGGAGAACCAGAAGCCCCCGGCGGTGACGGAGTCGCAGGCCGAGCGCATCCTGACGGACATCTCCGGCACGCTGAGCGAGGCCGATGCCAACATGGATCTGGACCTCGCGGGCACGCGCCTGGATGGCCCGGCCCTGACGTCCCGGGCCACCGAGTACGCGCTCCGCACCGCCCTTCCCGAGACCCCGGCCCCCGCCGGCATCCCCACGGATGACGTCGAGGTCGTGCTTCCCGAGGCGACGGACCGCTGGCCGCGCACGGCACTCCTCCTGTCGAAGAGCTCGAGCGACGACACCGTTCCGCCGGTGATCCTCACGATGACCCAGCAGGACCCGTGGTCGAAGTACAAGGTGTCGAACATCGCCGACATGTCGGCCGACGCCGTGTTCCCCGACGTGGCCGCGGCATGGCTGGGCACCGCCCTCGTGCCGGCGGACTCGGCGTTCCTGAGCATCGCCCCGGCGGAGGTCGCCGCGGCGTTCTCCGATGTCGTCGACGCGGGGGAGAAGAGCGCGTCGTACAGCCTGTTCGACGACCTGTCGCTCACGCTCGCGACCTCGATCTCCGACAGCCGGCAGACCGTGGTCAAGACCCTGAGCGACAACGGGGCCGCCGAGACCTCCGAGGTCACGTTCGACATGAAGCCCACCGATGACGCCCCCGTGTCGATGACGACGCTCGACAGCGGCGCGATCGTCGCGGTGAGCGTCACCGACGCCGAGACCGTCAAGCCGACGTCCGCGGATGCCGTGATCCGGTTCGGCGACAACGCGCAGGCGAAGGCCCTCACCGGGGTGTCGGAGTCGGCCAAGGGCGTCGTCACGACGTATGAGTTCCAGTTGTTCTTCGCCGTCCCCGCTCAGGGATCGACCGAGCAGATCAAACTCCTGGCATCGCGCCAGGATCTCGTCTCCGTAGAGGTGATCAAGTGACCGAGATGTCTCCCGCCGCTCTCCGCGGCGCCGTCGACCTGTCCAGCCTGCGCCACCGGCCCGCACCGACGGGGTCGACCCCCGCGACCGAAGGCGCCCCGACCGGCATCCCCGACCTGGTGATCGACGCCACCGACGAGAACTTCGGGCAGGTGCTCGAGATCTCGCGCACGGTTCCCGTGGTCGTCGATCTCTGGGCCGAATGGTGCGGCCCGTGCAAGCAGCTCAGCCCGATCATCGAGAAGGTCACCCGCGAACTCGGCGGACGCGTGCTGCTGGCTAAGGTCGACGTCGACGCGAACCCCCAGCTGGCCCAGAGCTTCCGCGCCCAGTCCATCCCGATGGTCGTGGCGGTCATCGCAGGCCAGCCCGTGCCGATGTTCACGGGTGCCGTGCCGGAGGAGCAGGTGCGCCAGGTCTTCGCGCAGCTGCTGCAGCTCGCCGCGCAGAACGGCGTCACCGGAACCCTGGACGTCGATGGGGCGGCGCCGACGTCGGACGAGCCCGCCGAGCCGGAGCTGCCGCCGCTGCACGCCGAAGCCTTCGCCGCGATCGAGGCGGGAGATTACGCCGCCGCCGTCGTCGCCTACGAGAAGGCCCTCGCCGAGAACCCGCGAGACGAGGATGCGATCGCCGGTCTCGGCCAGGTGCGGCTGCTCGACCGCGTGCAGTCGCTCGATCTGCAGCAGGCGCGTGCGGCGGCCGCCGCGGCCCCGCTCGACATCGCTGCGCAGTTCGACGTCGCCGATCTCGACCTCGCCGGCGGCCACGTCGAGGACGCCTTCGCCCGACTGCTCGATCTCTTCGCGGCCCTTCCGGCGGAGGAGCGCGGCCCGGTGCGCGAGCGTCTCGTCGAACTGTTCGGTCTCGTGGGAGCGGGCGACCCCCGTGTGGGAGCCGCCCGCAACCGCTTGACGTCGCTGCTGTTCTGACCCGGTTCGACTAGCCGTGCGTCACGGTCGGCACGTGCGGGTCGGACTGATGACGCAGCCAGAGGGTCGACAGTGCCGGGAGCGTCATCGTCGCGACCGCGCCGTCGTGCTCTCCCGTGGCGACGACCATCCCGAGGTTGCCTGAGCCCCGGCCGCCGTACGCCGCGGCGTCGGTGTTGAGGATCTCCTCCCACACCCCGTCGGTCGGCAGCGCGAGCTGATAGCCGGTGCGCTCGACCCCCGCGAAGTTGCTCACCACGACGACCCGGCCCCCGTGCTCGTCACGACGCTCGAAGGCGATGACGGAGGGGTCCCAGCTCGGCGCACCGAGACGGGCGAACCCCGCCCCGTCGCTGTCGCGCTCCCAGAGCGGCGCCTGCAGCCGGTACGTGGCGTTCATGGCGCCCACGAAGTCCTGCAGCTGGCGATGCGACGGCTGGTCGAGGAGCCACCAGTCGAGTTCGCGCGCTTCCGACCACTCGCCGAGCTGACCGAACTCCTGGCCCATGAAGAGCAGGTTCTTGCCCGGGTGCCCCCACATGTACGCGAGGTAGGCCCGCACGTTGGCGAGCTTGTGCCAGTGGTCGCCGGGCATCTTGTTGACCAGACTGCCCTTGCCGTGCACGACCTCGTCGTGGCTGATCGGAAGCAGGTAGTTCTCTCCGAACGCGTAGACGAAGGAGAACGTCATCTCGCCCTCGTGGTGCGCCCGGTGCATCGGGTCTCGCGCGATGTACTGCAGCGAGTCGTTCATCCAGCCCATGTTCCACTTGAAACCGAAACCGAGGCCTGCGTTGCTCGTCGGCGCGGTCACGCCGGGGAAGCTGGTCGATTCCTCCGCGATCATCATGATGCCGGGGTAGAGACGGTAGGAGGTGGCGTTGACCTCCTGGAGGAAGCGGATCGCCTCGAGGTTCTCGCGGCCGCCGTGGATGTTCGGCTCCCACTCGCCCGCGTTGCGGGAGTAGTCGAGGTAGAGCATCGACGCGACGGCATCGACGCGGAGTCCGTCGACGTGGAACTCCTCGAACCAGTAGAGCGCGTTGGCGACGAGGAAGTTCTTCACCTCGGGACGGCCGTAGTCGAAGATCAGCGTGCCCCAGTCCTGGTGCTCGCCGCGTCGCGGGTCCGGGTGCTCGTAGAGGGGCTGCCCGTCGAACCGGGCCAGGGCGAAGGCATCCTTGGGGAAGTGCCCCGGCACCCAGTCGACGATCACACCGATGCCCGCCTGGTGGAGGCGGTCGATGAGGTAGCGGAGATCGTCGGGAGTGCCGAACCTGCTGGTCGGCGAGTAGTACCCGCTCACCTGGTACCCCCAGGACCCGCCGAACGGGTGCTCCGCGAGGGGCATGAACTCGACGTGCGTGAACCCGGTCTCCGTGACGTGCTGGATCAACGGGTCGGCGATCTCGCGATACCCGAGACCGCCGCGCCAGGAGCCCACGTGCACCTCGTAGACCGACAGCGGCTGCGCGACGGCGTGCGTCGCGGCGCGACGGGTCATCCACGCACCGTCGGACCACGCGTGCGACGACGCGGTGACCACGGACGCCGTGTCGGGCGGAACCTCCGCCCACCGCGCGAGGGGATCGGCCTTCATGATCCACTCGCCGCTGCGGGTGCGGATCTGGAACTTGTAGCGCGTGCCGACCTCGACGCCGGGCACGAACAGCTCCCAGATCCCGCTGCCGCCCATGGAGCGCATGGCGTTGGCCTCGCCGGCCCAGCCGTTGTGATCGCCCACGATACGCACGGCGGAGGCGTTCGGAGCCCAGACGGCGAACGACGTCCCCGTCTCGCCGTCGAGTTCGCGGTGATGCGCGCCGAGCACGTCCCAGAGCCGCTCGTGCCGTCCTTCGGCGAGCAGATGGATGTCCAGCTCGCCGAGGGTGGGGGCGTGCCGGTACGGGTCGCCCACGAGCCCCTCGGGCTCGTCGCCGTACGTCGTCGCGACGCGGTAACGCACGGGGGATCCGGCATGGGTGGTCTCCCAGATGCCGTGGGCGACGTGGGTGAGGGGGGATCGCGTCCCGTCATCGAAGACCGCGGCGACCGCGGAGGCGAGCGGACGACGCACCCGGATCACCGTCTGGGTGCGTCCGGTCGGATCCTTCACCGGATGGGCTCCGAGGATCGAGTGCGGGTCGTGATGGGTGCCCTCGGCCACGGACTGCCAGTCCGCGGTCACCGAGGTGTCGTCGACGTGGGTCATGCTCGCTGCCTCACCTTCAGGATGTGCACCGGTTCGACGAAGGCGTCGAGGCGCACGTAATTGTGGTCGTTCCAGGTCCAGACCGCGCCGGTCAGCAGGTCCTCGACCTCGAACTCCTCGCCCAGGGGAACGCCCCAGACCGTCGTGTCGAGGTGCACGGTCGTCTCGCGCACGGAGTGCGGGTCGACGTTCGCGACGATGAGGAGCGTGTCGTGCTCTCCCGTGCCGGTGAACGCCGCGTCGAGGTGCTTGCTGTAGACGAGGATCTGGTCGTCGTCGCTCCAGTGCACCGAGAGGTTGCGCAGCTGGCGGAGTGCCGGATGCTCTGCACGGATCGCGTTCAGACGGCGCAGCAGGGGGGCGAGCGACTCGCCGCGGGCTTCGGCGCCCTCCCAGTCACGGAACTTGAACTCGTACTTCTCGTTGTCGATGTTCTCCTCGGAACCCGGACGTGCCACGTTCTCGAAGAGCTCGTAACCCGCGTACACGCCCCACAGCGGTGCGGCCGTGGCAGCGATGCAGGCGCGGATGCGGTAGGCGGCACGACCGCCGTACTGCAGGTACTCGGTGAGGATGTCGTGGGTGTTCACGAAGAGGTTCGGTCGCATGTAGTCGCTGGTCTCGTGCGAGACGGACGACAGGAACTCCTCGAGCTCGGCCTTGGTGTTGCGCCAGGTGAAGTAGCTGTAGCTCTGCTGGAACCCCACGGCGGCGAGCGCGCGCATGACGGCCGGGCGGGTGAACGCCTCGGCGAGGAAGATGACGTCGGGGTCCGCCGCGTTGACGGTGGCGATCAGCCACTCCCAGAACTGGAGGGGCTTGGTGTGCGGATTGTCGACCCGGAAGATCTTCACGCCCTGGGCGACCCAGTGCTGCACGAGTCGCAGCATCTCGGCGTAGATGCCGGCCGGGTCGTTGTCGAAGTTGAGGGGGTAGATGTCCTGGTACTTCTTCGGCGGGTTCTCGGCGAAGGCGATGGTGCCGTCGGGGAGCGTGGTGAACCACTCGGGGTGCTCGACCACCCAGGGGTGGTCGGGGGAGGCCTGCAGCGCGAGATCCATCGCGACCTCGAGACCCTCCTTCTTCGCCGCCCTGACGAAGCCGCGGAAGTCGGCGAGGGTGCCGAGCTCAGGGTCGATGGCGTCGTGGCCGCCCGCGGCGGCGCCGATCGCGTAAGGGGAGCCGGGGTCGCCCGGTTCCGTGGTGAGCGTGTTGTTGCGGCCCTTGCGGTTGGTCTCGCCGATGGGATGCACGGGAACGATGTAGATCACGTCGAACCCCATGCCGGCGACTCCGGGCAGGCGCTTCGCCGCGGTGCGGAACGTTCCGCTCTTCACCGTGCCGTCCTTGAGCCGCCGGGCCCCTTCGGACCGGGGGAAGAACTCGTACCACGCGGCTGCACCAGCCGCGGTGCGGTCCACGACCAGGGTCTGCGCTGCCGCGGCGGAGTGCAGCGTCGCGACGGGACGATCGGCGAACACGCGGGCGAGGTCGGGATCGGTCGAGACGTCGGCGGTGACGGCCGGGTCACCCGAGGCCAGGGATGCGGCCCGGGCGCGGAGCATCGTCCGTTCGGTCGCAGGGCGGTCCTTCTCGGCGGCCGCGCGGGTGAGGAGCTGCGCGCCGGCCGCGGCCATGACCGCCTCGTCGACGCCCGCGGCCATCTTCACCTCGGCCGCGTGGGCCCAGGTCGCGAACTCGTCGGCGAAGGCCTCGAAGCGGAACGTCCACAGCCCCTGCGCGTCGATCGCGATGTCGACGGACCACGTGTCCGTGCCGTCCTCCCTCGGGGTGAGGCGGTGGAGCGTCTGCGCCCCGTGCGGGTCGGTCAGACGGAGGTGGACCCCGATGATGTCGTGCCCCTCACGGAACGCGACGACGCTGAACGGCACGACCTCGCCGACGAAGGCCTTCGGTGCGAAGCCGCCAGGGACGGTCGGTCGACCGTCGAGAAGGGGGATGCGGGGGGTGCGCAGGTCCCCCCGGTCGTCCGGGCCGGTCGGACCGGGTCGCAGAGCGATCTGGGCGGGACTCCGCAGAGTCGGGGGCGGGGTGATTCCAGCAGCTGCAGGCACATCCCGAATGTACCGTGAGCGTCAGATCCGCCGCAGTGGGTGGACAAGCGCGCCGCGGACCGACATCATTCGACCCGGAACAGCCGCATCGACGTGCCGGGGGTGGGCAGCACCTGGCCGGGGGTGAAGGTCTCGTGCTCGTCGGACGGGCGCTCGTCGGCGCTGGACCACAGGGAGACGAAGCGCGTCGCCCCGTCGATGTCCTCGGGCAGACGCACGTCGATCGGCGACTCCGTCCCGTGCACGACGAGGAGGATGCGGTTCGCCGCCTCGCGATCAGGCGTAGACGCCGCCACGTACTGCAGCGTGCGTTTCGCCGGATCGGCCCACTGATCGCTCTCCATGGTCTCGCCGTTGTGGTCGTACCAGTCCATGACCGATGCATTGGGGATGTGCTCCCCGAGGCGCGCGTAGCGGCTGGGGCGCAGCGCGGGGTTCTCGGCTCGGAGCGCGATGAGCCGGCTCACGTGCGCCTGCAGGTCGAGCTGCCAGGGCTCCCAGTCCCAGGCGAGCCAGGTGAGCGGGGAGTCCTGAGCGTAGGCGTTGTTGTTGCCGCGCTGGGTCCGACCGAACTCGTCCCCGGCGGTGAGCATGGGGATGCCGGCGGAGAGGAGGAGCGTCCCCAGGAGGTTGCGCATGGCCTTGCGTCGCGCTCCGAGGATCGCCGCATCGTCGGTGGGGCCCTCCACGCCGTGGTTGAAGGCGCGGTTGGTGTCGGCCCCGTCCCGGTTGTTCTCGCCGTTCGCCTCGTTGTGCTTGACGTCGTAGGAGACGAGGTCGTGCAGCGTGAACCCGTCGTGCGCGGTGACGAAGTTGATGCTCGCCAACGGCCCCCGCTCCTCCGCGAAGGTGTTCGACGATCCGGCCAGCCGGGTGGCGAATCCGCCGATCCCCACCGGAGCGGAGGCCCGGCGGGCGTAGTCGATGTCGCTCAACCAGAAGTTGCGCACACGGTCGCGGTAGCGATCGTTCCACTCGTGCCACCCGGCGGGGAAGTTGCCGGTCTGCCACCCGCCGAGCCCCACGTCCCACGGTTCGGCGATGAGTTTGGTGTCCTGCAGCACCGGGTCGTCCGCGATGGCGCGGAGCAGCGGATGCTCGGGGGAGTAGGCGTGAGAGGCGTCGCGTGCCAGGGCGGTCGCCAGATCGAAGCGGAAACCGTCGATCTGCATCTCCTCCGCCCAGTAGCGGAGGGAGTCCAGCACCAGCCGCGCACCCGCGTCCGTGGCGGTGTTCAGCGTGTTGCCGCATCCCGTCATGTCGATGTACGCCCCGGACTCCTGCTGGCGGTAGTAGCCGGCGTTGTCGATGCCGCGGAAGCTCGACCGGGGGCCGCCCAGCCCCTCTTCGGCGGTGTGGTTGTACACGACGTCGAGGATGACCTCGAGTCCCGCCTCGTGGAGCAGGCGCACCATCCCCTTGAATTCGGACAGCACGGCTTCGGGTCCCTCGCGACGTGCGGCTTCGGTGGCGTACGCCGTGTGCGGGGTGAAGAAGTTGAGGGTGTTGTACCCCCAGTAGTTCGTGAGTCCCCGTTCGAGGAGGCGCGGCTCCGGCACGAACGCGTGGACGGGGAGGAGCTCGACCGACGTGACGCCCAGGGCGTGGAAGTGGGCGATCATCGCCGGATGCGCGAGGCCGGCGTAGGTGCCGTGCAGCGCCGGGGGCACGCCGGGATGACGCTTGGTGAGCCCCTTGAGGTGACCTTCGTAGATGACGGTGCGGTCGAGCGGCACCCGGGGCTTGCGTGAATCGCCCCAGTCGAACCCGTCGACGATGACGACGGACCGCCATTCCTCGTAGCCGCCGCCCTGCGCCAGTCCGCGGGCGTACGGGTCGAGCAGGAGCGTCTCGGGATTGAACGTGTTGCCAGGGCCGTGCGGGCCCCCGACCCGGATCGCATAGCGCACCCCCGGCTGCAGGAGTTCCGTCGTGACCTCCCACACCCCGCCCGGCAGGCGCTGGAGGGACACCTGATCGACGACCCAGTCGAGATCGGTCGCGTCGAAGACGACCAGCTCCACCGACGAGGCGTTCTGCGACCAGACGCGGAGGGTCCCGACGCCGTCGTGCAGGCGCACGCCGAGATCGTCGAGGACGGTGCCGCCGGGCACAGCGGTAACACGGGACGCGGGCATGCATACAGACTAGAGCGCTGCGCATGAGTGTCAGCCCACGGTGCACTCAGTCCCACGGCCCCGCCGGGGCACGGAGTGCGGGAAAATGAGTGCGTGCACTACCTCGACCACGCGGCCACCACGCCGCTGCGCCCCGAAGCCCGGGAGGCCTGGCTCGCGGCGAGTTCGACCGTCGGCAACGCGTCATCGACCCATGGGGGCGGTCAGGACGCCCGGCGGCTTCTCGAGGAGTCGCGGGAGCGGGTCGCCGCCGTGCTGCAGTCGGATCCGATCGAGGTCGTCTTCACCTCCGGAGGCACCGAGTCGATCAACCTCGCGCTCCACGGGCTCTGGCGGCGGCGCCCCGAGGGCACGCGGTCGATCGTCCTGCCCGGCGGGGAGCACCACGCGACGATGGACACGGTCCAGGCCCTCGCCGACGACGGAGCCGAGGTGCGGGACGTGCCCCTCACCGGTACCGGCCGCATCACCCCGGACGCCTTCGCCGCACACCTCCCCGGGGCGGCCCTCGCGACGGCTCTGGTCGCCAACAACGAGGTGGGAACGCTGAACGACGCGTCCGCACTCGCCCGGGCGGCCGCCGAGAGCGAGGTCGCCCTGCATCTCGACGCCGTTGCGGCGCTCGGACACGTGCCCCTGTCGTTCCGTGGTCTCCGCGGCGAGGCCTCGCCGGCCACCGGTCTCGTCGCGCTCAGCGTGGCGGGCCACAAGATCGGCGCACCGGTCGGCGTGGGAGCACTCGTCGTC
>DAMDKH010000021.1:0-17531 GCA_032099965.1 Microbacterium sp. | reverse complement strand
CGGTGCGAAGCCGCCCCACCCGGCGCGACGCGTGTCGACGGTGAACCGGGTGGCCGGGAGGGCGGACCCGAACCCGTAGCGCCCGTAGATCGTGGCCTCGGAGACCGTGAGTCCGGCGACGGCCAGCCCGGCGTCGCGTGCCGCGCGCAGTTCGCCCTCGAGCAGGGAGCGGGCGATGCCGCGTCGGCGGTGGGTGGCGGCGACCGTCACGCCGCTGATCGCCCACATCGGCACCTCTCCGCCGGGAACCGTGAGCGGCGTCACCCAGGAGTCGATGGTGGCGAGAGGGAGAGCATCCGGCGACGCGCCCTCGTCGAACACGCCGATCGTGCGACGGTCACCCAGCGACGAGCGCCCGAAGGCGAGTGCCGCGTCGGTCTGCTCGCCGCCGAGGAAGCCTCGGCCGACGGCGCGCTGGAAGGGCTTCCCCTGCACCTCGTCGCGGACGTCGACCACGCGGTAGTCGAGCCCCGACTCTCGCAGCCGGTCGCGGGAGGTCGTGTCTGCCGGGATCTCGCGAGCGTCGATGAAGGTCATGCCTCCACCCTACGGGTGGCCGGCGACACGACACCGACGAGGGTCAGTGCTGTGCGGCCTGCGCCTCGCGCAGACGCGCGAACACCTGATCGCGGAGCTCCTCGGGGGCGGTCTCCTTGCAGGCCCGCGCGATGACCTCGGTCAGGGTGGTGGCCACGAGCGCCTCGTCACGGCATGCCGGGCAGTTCTCCAGGTGCTCGCGGATCTCCGCGTGCTGGGTGTTGCAGACCTCGTTGCGGAGGTACTCCTCCAGGTCCTGACGCGCCTTGTCGCAACCGCAGTCGCTCATTTCGCACTCCTCTTCTCGGCCGCGGCGATGCCCCGCTCCGCGGCGTAATCTGCCAGCAGCTCCCGCAGCATCCGCCTGCCACGGTGCAGACGGCTCATCACGGTGCCGATGGGGGTCTTCATGATGTCGGCGATCTCCTGGTAGGCGAATCCCTCGACATCGGCGAGGTACACCGCCAGACGGAAGTCCTCGGGGACGGCCTGCAGCGCGTCTTTCACCACGGAGGCGGGCATGTGGTCGATGGCCTCGGCTTCGGCCGACCGGCCATGCGTGGCGGTGGTCGATTCCGCGCCGCCGAGCTGCCAGTCCTCGAGCTCGTCGATCGTGCCCTGGAAGGGCTCGCGCTGCTTCTTGCGATAGATGTTGATGTACGTGTTGGTGAGGATCCGGTAGAGCCATGCCTTGAGGTTCGTCCCCTGCGAGAACGTCGCCCACGACCCGTAGGCCTTGACGAAGGTCTCCTGCACGAGATCGGCGGCGTCGGCCGGGTTGCGCGTCATACGCATGGCCGCAGCGTAGAGCTGGTCCATGAAGGGGATCGCCTGCTCCTCGAACTCTCGCTGAGCGTCGTTCGAGGTCGCTGCGGTTGCGGTGTCATCCATCACCGGCCAGTCTAAGCCGCCGAGGTCGACGGACCCGCGCTCCAGCGTCGCCAGCATCTGATCTCCTCCTCGGCGGGTGGGCCGCCGTTCACTAAGGTGGAAACCGATGAGCGCCAACAGGTATTCCCCCTCCCCCGTCCAGGGCGCATACTCCGCGCCCGTCGCCGACGGCCCCCTTCGCGCCGCGGTGACCATCCCCGGCTCGAAGTCCCTGACGAACCGCGAACTCATCATCGCGGCGATCGCCGACGGGCCGGGGCGCCTGATCGCGCCGCTCCACTCCGACGACTCCCGGCGGATGGTCGACGCGCTCCGTGCGCTCGGCGTCGGGATCGAGGAGGTCGACGGCGTCGGCGAGTTCGGCCCCGACCTCCTGGTGACGCCCGGGAAGCTCCAGGGCGGCGTGACGGTGGACTGCGGCCAGGCCGGGACGGTGATGCGCTTCGTGGCGCCGCTCGCCGGCCTCGCGGCGTCCGATGTGCACCTCACCGCGCACGAGACGGCCCTGCACCGGCCGATGGGCGGCCTGATCAGCGCGCTGCGCGATCTGGGCGTCGACATCGACGACGAGGGCACGTGGGCGCTCCCCTTCACCATCCGAGGCCACGGTCGCATCCGCGGCGGACGCGTGGAGATCGACGCGTCGGCCTCGAGCCAGTTCGTCTCCGGCCTGCTCCTCGCCGCCCCGCGCTTCGACGTCGGGCTGCACCTCGTCCACACGGGCGAGCACCTCCCCAGCCTCCCGCACATCGACATGACCATCGAGGCGCTGAGCCGTCGCGGCATCCGGATCGAGCGACCCGCCCCCGGCGAGTGGCTCGTCGAGGCCGGCGTCCCGCGGGCCAAGGAGATCGCGATCGAGCCCGACCTCTCCAACGCGGCTCCCTTCCTCGCCGCCGCCCTCGTGACGGGCGGCGCGGTGTCGGTCGCCGGGTGGCCGGCCCACTCGACGCAACCGGGCGCGCTGCTTCCCGAGATCCTGCAGGCGATGGGCGCGCACACCAGTCGACACGGCGGCGCCCTGACCGTGCGCGGCAGCTCCGTCATCCACGGGCTCGAACTCGACCTCTCGGCGGCGAGCGAGCTCACCCCGACGCTGGCGGGACTGGCCGCCTTCGCGGACTCGCCCACCACCATCCGCGGCATCGGTCACATCCGCCTGCACGAGACCGACCGGATCGCGGCGCTCATCGACAACCTGCGCTCCCTGGGCGGCGAGGCCGAAGAGCTGCCGGACGGCCTGCGGATCCACCCCCGCCCGCTGACCGGCGGCACCTGGCGGGCGCACCACGACCACCGCATGGCCACCACGGGTGCGCTGATCGGCCTGCGGGTGCCCGGCGTCGAGGTCGACGACATCGGCACCACCGCGAAGACCCTGCCGGAGTTCGTGCGACTCTGGGAACGGATGTGGGGAGGCGCCCCCGCGTGAGCTGGCTCGACGACACCGACGACCTCGACGACGACTTCGCCGATTTCGACGAGAGCAGTGTGCGCTCGCGACCCAACCCGAAGGCGAACCGCCCCCGCACGAAACGGCGCCCAGCCCACGACGATGCCCGGATCGGCCGCGTGCTCGGCGTCGACCGCGGCCGGTACTCGGTGCTCATGGCCGAGGACACCCCGGAGGAGCACACCATCACGGCTGCTCGCGCGCGCGAACTGCGGCGCATGCCCATCGTCACCGGTGACCAGGCGCGGGTGGTGGGCGATGTCTCGGGCGACGAGGGAACGCTCGGCCGCATCGTCGGCATCGTCGACCGCACCTCGCTCCTCCGCCGAAGCGCCGATGACACCGACCAGGTGGAACGCGTCATCGTCGCGAACGCGGACCAGATGCTCGTGGTCGTGGCCGCGGCCGACCCGGAGCCCCGGGCACGCCTCGTCGACCGCTACCTCGTCGCCGCGCTCGACGCCGGAGTCCGCCCCCTCCTGGTCGTCACCAAGACCGACCTCGCCGACCCCGCCGACTTCCTCGCGCACTTCGAAGGACTCGACCTGCGCGTGTTCACCAGCGCGCGCGACGTCATGCCCGTCGACGAGATCGGGCAGGCGCTGATCGGACACTCGACGGTGTTCGTCGGGCACTCCGGTGTCGGCAAGTCCACGCTCGTGAACGCCCTCGTCCCCACGGCGTTGCGGGCCACGGGGCATGTCAACCAGGTGACGGGGCGTGGACGCCACACTTCCTCCTCCACCGTGTCGCTCCGCTATCAGGCACCGGAGGGGAACGGCTGGGTGATCGACACCCCCGGCGTCCGGTCGTTCGGTCTCGGGCACGTGAATCCGGCGAACATCCTCGCCGCCTTCACCGAGCTCGCCGCGATCGCCGAGGAATGCCCGCGCGGATGCACGCATCTCGCCGACGCCCCGGACTGCGCACTCATCGAGGCCGCGGAGAGCGGACGACTCGGGGAGACCGGCCGAGCGCGGCTCGACTCGCTCCAGCGCCTGCTGCAGACGTTCGCCGACAAGGCGGAGCACACGCCCGGCCGGTAGTCTTGTCCGGTGACTCAGCGCCTGGAACCCGGTAACGCCGCCCCCGATTTCACCCTCCTCGACCAGGACGGGACGAGCGTCTCGCTCGCCGACCTCCGAGGCCGGAAGACCGTGCTGTACTTCTATCCCGCCGCGATGACGCCGGGCTGCACGACGCAGGCGTGCGACTTCCGCGACAGCATCTCCTCGCTCGAGGGCGCCGGATACCGCGTGATCGGCATCTCACGTGACGAGCCGGCGAAGCTGGCCGCGTTCCGCGAGCGCGACGGGCTCGCGTTCACCCTCCTCAGCGACCCCGATCACGCGGTGCACGAGGCCTACGGGGCCTGGGGGGAGAAGACGAACTACGGCAAGGTCATCGAGGGCGTGCTGCGGTCGACGTTCGTGCTCGACGAAGACGGCACCATCTCGCTCGCGCTCTACAACGTCAAGGCCACCGGCCACGTGGCACGGCTGCGCAAGCTCCTCGGCATCGACGCCTGAGCCGTTCCGCCGGGACCGCGTCAGTCCTCTCGCGGCTCCCGGTGGTCTGCGGCGCCCTCGCGGCGGGCGCTCCCGATGAGCAGCGCGAATCCGAGGAGCCCCGGCAGGCCGGCGCCGAACACGAACGCCCAGGGAATCGGCGTGAGCGAGAGCGAGGCCAGTGCGATCACGACGGCGAGCACCTGCAGCACCACACCGCCCGAGCGTGCCCAGGAGCGTCCGCCCCGCACGCCCCAGGAGAACGCCCACAGGCCGCCGGCAGCGATGAGCGTCAGCACGATGAGGGCGATCGCCGTCGGCAGCGAGGCGGCATCGCCGGCTCCCAGCCCGATCAGTTCGACCAGCGCGATCACGGCGAGAGCGGTACCCTCGATCGCCAGAACGGCGGATGCGGCGGCGGCGAGTCGGGGTGCGCGCACGAGTCTCCTGGGAATCGGTTATGTGCAGCGAAAAGCCTTGATTTCGAAGGTTTCCTGTAACACAATAGAAACAGTCATGTGCTCCCACAGCGGCGTGGGGCGAGCGATCCGCTCGCATCACAATTCACGGGCATCCGCTCGTATTTCACCAGGGTAACGGATCCCGAGCCGAGACCCGAATCGAGACATCGCATCGCGATTCTCACGACAATCCACACCGAGGAGCCCCCATGGACTGGCGCGACAAAGCGGCCTGCTTGACCGTCGACCCCGAACTGTTCTTCCCCGTCGGCAACACCGGCCCGGCAGTCGACCAGATCGAGAAGGCCAAGACCGTCTGCGCCACGTGCACCGTGACCGAGATCTGCCTGCAGTACGCCCTTGAGACCAGCCAGGACTCGGGCGTCTGGGGCGGCCTCTCCGAGGATGAGCGCCGCGCACTCAAGCGCCGCGCCGCGCGCGCCCGTCGCGCCTCCTGACGACCATACGAGAAGGACCCCGTCACGACGACCGTCGGACGGGGTCCTTCTCGTATCAGCGAGCAGTCCCGCGGGAGCGCCTCACTTCTGCAACCAGCGCAGCGGAATGTCGATGACGACCTCTGTGCCCTCGCCTTCGTCGCCGTGCCACTGGATCGACCCGCCGAGCTCGCCCTGGATGAGGGTGCGGATGATCTGCGTTCCGAGACCCTGCCCGATGCGGCCCTCCGGCAGTCCGTGCCCGGTGTCGCGAACGGTCACCCGCAGGTTCTCCTCCGTCCGCGCGGCGTCGATCGTGACCACGCCCTCCTGGCCGGCCAGACCGTGCTCGACCGCGTTCGTGACCACCTCGGTCAACGCGAGCGCGAGCGGCGTGGCGTACTCGCTCGGGAGCACCCCGAACCGGCCGGTGTAGTGCGTCCGGGCACGGGTGTTCGGCGCCGACGCCACCTCGGCGACGAGCTTCAGCACCCGGTGGAACACCTCGTCGAAGTCCACCTTCTGCGTGAGCCCCTGGGCGAGCGTGTCGTGCACCACCGCGATCGAGTCGACCCGGCGCATGGCCTGGGTGAGGGCGTCGCGGGCTTCGTCGGAATGCGTGCGGCGCGCCTGGATGCGCAGGAGGGACGCGACCGTCTGCAGGTTGTTCTTCACCCGGTGGTGGATCTCGCGGATCGTCGCGTCCTTGGTGATGAGCTCCTGCTCCTGATGGCGCAGTTCTGAGACGTCGCGGCAGAGCACGATCGCGCCGATGCGCGTGCCGTGGTCCTTCAGCGGGATCGCGCGCAGCGACACCGTCACCCCTCGAGCCTCGATGTCGGTGCGCCAGGGTGCACGTCCGGTGACGACGACGGGCAGCGACTCGTCGACCTGCCGTGACGGCGGGACGATGCGCGTGGTGACCTCGGCGAGGGACTCCCCTTCGAGCTCGTCGTCGAAGCCCATGCGGTTGAACGCCGAGAGCGCGTTCGGGCTGGCGAACGTGGTGATCCCGTCGACGTCGATGCGGATGAGACCGTCCGACGCGCGAGGCGCCCCGCGCCGCGGCGAGGTCGGAGCCGCGGGGTCGGGGAAGCTGCCGTCGGCGATCATGCGGAACAGGTCGTTGGCGCAGTCGTCGAAGGTGATCTGCTGACGCGAGGGCGTGCGCGCTTCACCGAGGTTCGTGTGGCGAGTGACCACTCCGATCACCTTCGACGTCTGATCGGCACCGCCCTTGGCGCTGACGATGGGGACCGCCCGCACCCGGGTGGGGGTCTCCTCGAACCAGTCGGGCGACGAGGAGTCGACGATCTGCCCTGTGTCGAACGCGCCCTGCACCTGCGTGCGCCACTGGGGCCGCACCCGCTCTCCGACGATGTCGCGGTAGAAGAGCGTGGCCGCCCCGCTGGGCCGCGCGTGCGCCACGGCGACGAAGGAGGAATCGTCGGTCTGCACCCAGACCACGATGTCGGCGGAGGCGAGGTCGGCGAGCAGCTGGCCGTCACCCGCGAGGCGATGAAGCCATTCGACGTCGCCGTCGGTCAGGCGGCCCTGGGCAAGGACGAGATCGGAGAGCGTGGACACCTCACCAGCCTACGGTCCCCCGCTTCAGAGGATCGCCAGCGACGTCGCGCGCCAACGGCGGTCCATCCCCTCGAGGCGGATGGCGACGGCGCGGGTGCGCCCCGGTCCGGCGACGATCACGACGGCCTCCACCACGCCGTCGACCGGCTCGGAGGTGCGCAGGGAGCGGAGCTCGAAGACGGGCCGGACGGGAGCGACGCCCCGCGCGCTCCGGGCGCGGGCAGACAGGTTCGCGCGGGTGACGAGGCTGCGGAAGGCATCCTCGCTGAGCCAGCGGGCGAGCTGGTCGACCTCGCGGACACCGGCCAGAACCTCCAGCACGCCCTGGGTCAACGCCCGTAGCAGTGGAGCGGGGTCCGGCAGCTGCGCGGTGGGCGTGGGCTGCCGGGAGAAGTACTCGTGAAGCGTCATCTCGCACTTTCCATCGGGGAAGATCGCGAGTCAGTAGAGCACGCGGCTCCTCGGCCCCGGTGGGCCCGTCACGAGGAATGTGGATAACTCGTATGCGCCGCCTCGGCGTCCCCTACGCTCGGTCGCGTGAACTGGGACCGGCTCTTCGAAGACCTGGAAGGACAGCTCGCCTCCGAGTGGGAGGCGGAGCGCGCGGTCCTCGACGCGGAATCGGAGCGGCTGCGCATCGCCCGCCTCCCCCTGCACACCCGGTTGCGTTCCCTCTCCGCCCGGCGCGATTCCGTCGTCCTCGACCTGGCTGACGGCCGACGCGTACCGGGGCTGGTGAAGACCGTCGGCGCGGACTGGCTCGCGTGCGAACCGTCAGTCGGCGGTACGAGCGCGGCGAGGACGGTGCTCCTGGTCCCCCTGCGGGCGGTCCACGGACTCAGCGCCGATCACGGCGCCCTCCTCGACAGCCTGGAGGACCGGGACCCGACGGGATCCTCGCTGCAGCACAAGGCGTCCTTCGGGTTCGTCCTGCGTGACCTCGCGCGTCGGCGGATCCCGCTGCACGTGACGACGCGGAACGCCGGCGACGTGCACGGCACGATCGACCGTGCCGGATCCGACCACCTCGACCTCGCCGTGCACGATGCGGGCACCGCGCGGATGGCGAGCGCCGTCCGGGGGTTCCGCATCATCCCGTTCGACGCCGTCGTGAGCGTACGCCTCGGCGCCGATCAGGTGCGATGACCGGAGATTCCCCAGACCTCCGGGAAACTCGCTTCGTTCGACTGCCGCCACAGGGCCATCCGTCGCGAGATCTCGGACTGCTCGACGAGGTAGTCGTCGACGCTCGCCTCCTCGATCCTCCAGCGCAGCGGTGACCCGAGCTGGGCGCCCCGGAGGCGGCCCTCGATCACCAGGGCGATCGTCTCGTCGACGTCGAGCCCGAGGAGCTCCGCGACCTGCGCGGGCGCGAGGAACCGCGTGGCGGGACGCGGGGTGTCGGTCATGGCACCATTGTCCCCCGGTCCTCGCCGGCGCCCCGGAGCCGCCGCGCACCTGTGGATAAGTCCGTCGGCGGAGCGCGGATCTCTGTGACGATGGGCGCTATGAGCACTCCCCGTCTGCAGCGCGCCTTCTGGGGCGACGCGCGCTTCGCCATCGGCCTCGCCCTCGTCGCCCTCTCCGTCGGCGGTGTCTGGCTCCTGCTCTCCTCCGCCGACGGAACGACACCGGTGCTGCAGGCCGCGCGCACCATGACCCCGGGTGAGGCCGTTACCGCCGAGGACTTCGCCGTGGTCGAGGTCGGGCTCGGCGCCCTCACCGACGACTACCTCGAACCGCACGAACTCGGGCACGGGGCGGTGGTGTCACGCACGATCACCGAGGGCGAACTCGTCCCGGTCGGCGCGACCACCACCGCCGACGATCGCCGCACCACCACGGTGGTGATCGAGAGCACGATGGGTCTCCCCCAGAGCGTCGAGGCGGGGAGCGTCGTCGAGCTCTGGCAGGCACCCGCCCTCGACGACGGGCGGCACCACGACGCGCCGCGGCTGCTGCTCACGGATGTCGTGGTCCGCGAGGTCGTCGAGGGCGACGGAGTCCTCGCGGAGGAGACGGCGGAGGTCGAGCTCGTGATCGAGCGCGGTGACGTCGCCGATGTCCTCGGCGCCGTCACGAGCGGGGCCGCTCTGTCGGTGGTCCCCGTCGGGAGCGCCCGATGAGAACGGTCGTCGTGGCCCTCGACGGCCGTCGCGGTCCGCACCTCGCGCGGGAGCTCGAGAACGAGGGGCTCGAAGCCGTCGTCGCCGCCCCGCCGTTCCTCCCCGACCTCCTTGCCCGCGCCGATGCGGTCGTGATCGCCGCCTCTCGTGAGGTGCTCACGGCAGACCTCGTCGCGAGCTGCGACCGGGGCGCGGTGCGCATCCTCGCCCTCGGTGCGACCGAGAGCCGCCTCCTCGCTCGCTTCGGCCTCGGCGATGCACTCCCCGCAGACGCGACGGGGTGGCAGGTCGCGGCCGCGCTCCGCTCCGAGGTGGCACCCGCACCGCGGACCGGCGGTCCCTCTCATCGAGTCACCGCGGTGTGGGGGCCTCACGGCTCCCCCGGCCGTTCGACGGTCGCGATCCTGCTCGCGGTGGAGCTCACCCGCCTCGGTCGCCGCACCGCCCTCGTCGACGCCGACACGGTGGCGCCGTCGATCGCTTTGCTCCTGGGCCTCGGTGACGAGGCGGCAGGGATGGCCGCCGCCTGCCGCCGTGCGGAGCTGGGAGGCCTCGATCCGGCCGAGTTGACCCGTCTGGCGTCGTGCGTTCCCAGCAGTGCGGGCGCACTCGACGTGCTCGCGGGGCTGAACCGTCCCGGACGGTGGCCGGAGCTGTCCGCGGATCGGGTCACCCGTACGCTGCAGGTCTGCCGTTCGTGGGCCGAGGAGACCATCGTCGACGTCGCCGGCGAGCTCGACGCCGACGAAGAGGCGACGTTCGACGTTCTCGGACCGCGTCGACATGCCGCAACCACCTCGGTGCTGCGCGAAGCCGACGCGCTCGTCGCCGTGGCATCGGCCGATCCGCTCGGGATCAGCCGCTTCCTCCGCGAGCACGCCGAGGTGCGACGCGTCGCCGCGCCCACGCCCCTCACCGTCGTGGTCAACCAGGTCCGTCCCGGGCCGTTGGGGCTCGACGCCCGCGGGCAGATCCGGCGCACCCTCGAGCGATTCGCGGGAATCACCGACGTCGCCTTCCTGCCCTTCGACCAGCGGGCCGCCGACGCCGGGCTGCTGCACGCCCGACCGATCGCCGACCTCACACCGCGATCGGCTCTCGTGGCCGGCGTGCGTCAGCTCGCGGAGTCGATGGTTCCGTCTGCGCAGGCGCCGGTCAGTTCTGGCGGTAGCTCGACAGGAAGTTCCCGAGTCTCTCGACTGCTTCGCTCAGCACGCGCGGTTCGGGAAGGGTGACCACCCGCAGGTGGTCAGGGGTCGGCCAGTTGAACCCCGTGCCCTGGACGAGCAGGATGTGCTCGGAGACCAGGAGGTCGTAGACGAGTCGTGCGTCGTCGCGGATCTCGTGCACGTTCGGATCGAGCCGCGGGAAGGCGTAGAGCGCCCCCTCCGGCTTCACGCAGGACACACCCGGGATGGACTCGAGACCCTGCCAGGCGATATCGCGCTGCTCGTGCAGACGACCGCTCGGGCCGATGAGAGCGTCGATGGACTGCACGCCGGACAACGCCGCCTGCACGGCGTGCTGAGACGGCACGTTCGGGCAGAGACGCGTGGAGGCCAGCAGGTTGATGCCTTCGAGGAAGCCCCGCGCGTGATCCTGCGGGCCCGTGATCACGAGCCACCCCGAGCGGTACCCCGCCACGCGGTACGTCTTCGAGAGCCCGTTGAAGGTCAGACACAGGAGGTCGGGCGCCACGGTGGCCGTGGGGATGTGCACGGCGTCGTCGAAGAGGATGCGGTCGTAGATCTCGTCGGACAGGAGCAGCAGCTGGTGCTCGCGAGCGATCTGGACGAGCCCTTCGAGCACGGCGCGGGAGTAGACGACGCCCGTGGGGTTGTTCGGGTTGATGATCACCATCGCCTTGGTGCGCGGGGTGATCTTGGATCGGATGTCCTCGAGATCCGGCTGCCAGCCGTCGTCCTCGTCGCACACGTAGTGCACCGGCGTTCCGCCGGCGAGGCTCGTCATGGCCGTCCAGAGCGGGTAGTCCGGAGCGGGGATGAGGACCTCGTCGCCCTCGTCGAGCAACGCCTGCATGGTCATGGTGATGAGTTCGGAGACGCCGTTCCCGAGGAACACGTCTTCGGGACCGAAGCGCGGGAAGTCCTCGATCTCCTCGTACCGGCTGACCACGGCTCGCCGTGCCGACACGATGCCCTTGCTGTCGCTGTAGCCATGGGCCGTGGGGAGCGCGGCGAGCATGTCCTGCACGATCTGCTGCGGCGCCTCGAAGCCGAAGATCGCCGGATTGCCGGTGTTGAGCTTGAGGATCCGGTGCCCCTCGGCTTCCAGACGCGCCGCCTCGACGAGGGCGTTTCCGCGGATCTCGTACAGGACGTTCTTGAGCTTCGACGACTGGTCGAAGTGGCGCGATGGTGTCATTGCGCAAGCCTACAAGAACGCCGAGAGGGCCAATCCGCACGGACTGGCCCTCTCGATGTGACGCGACCTACTTCTTCTTCTTGGCCTGCGCTCGACGCTGCTCGCGGTTACCACCGGCGGAGGACGCGTCATCCGTCTTCTGCCCGAAGGCCCCGCGCGGTGCCTCCTCGACGGCCTCGGCCTGCGGTGCCTGCGCACGCGCGGCGGCCTGCCGCAGACGGTCGGTGGCGGCCTGCTGCACCTGGCCGCGATCGTTGCGCACCTCGACCTCGCCGGCGTCGTTCGCCGCCGAGTACTCCAGGCGCTGCTCGGCGGAACCTTCGGTGAGCCCCTTGGCCTCGACCTCGGTGACCTCGGAGTCGCCCGCTCGGCGCACCTCGACCTCGAGGTTGTAGAGGTAGCCGACCGACTCCTCCTTGATCTGTCCCATCATCGACTGGAACATCGAGTAGCCCTCGCGCTGATACTCGATGAGCGGATCGCGCTGGGCCATCGCCCGCAGGCCGATGCCGTCCTTGAGGTAGTCCATCTCGTAGAGGTGGTCGCGCCAGCGACGGTCGAGCACCTGCAGGACCACGCGACGCTCGAGTTCGCGCGTGGCCGCCTCGCCGAGCGCCGCCTCGCGGGCCTCGTAGGCGATCTTGGCGTCGGAGAGGAGCTCGCGGGTGAGCCCGTCGGCCGTGATCCCGCCCTTGCGGCCGGCCGCCTCGGCGACGACCTCGTCGATCGTCACGTTGACCGGGTAGAGCGTCTTCAGCTCGGTCCAGAGGGCATCGAAGTCCCAGCTCTCGTTGTGGCCCTCTCCGGTGTGATCGCGCACCACGCCGCTGATCGCATCTTCGATGAAGTGCTGCACGCGGTCGGCGATGTCGTCGCCCTGGAGGATGTGGCGACGGTCGGCGTAGATCGCCTCGCGCTGCCGGTTGAGGACGTCGTCGTACTTGAGGACGTTCTTGCGCATCTCGGCGTTGCGGGCCTCGACCTGCGACTGTGCGCTGCGGATGGCCCGCGAGACGAGGCCGGACTCGATCGGCACATCGTCGGGGAAGTTCGTGCGCGCCAGGATGGCCTCGGCGGCGCCGGACTGGAACAGCCGCATGAGGTCGTCGGTGAGGCTGAGGTAGAAGCGGCTCTCGCCCGGGTCGCCCTGACGACCGGAGCGTCCACGCAGCTGGTTGTCGATGCGGCGCGACTCGTGGCGCTCGGTTCCGAGCACGTACAGCCCGCCGGCATCGGCGACCTTGCGCCCCTCCTCCTCGACCACGGACTTCATGGCCTCGTACGCCTCGTCCCAGGCGGCCTCGTACTCGTCGGGGGTCTCGACCGGGTCGAGCCCCTTCGACTTGAGCTCCTGCACCGCGAGGAACTCGGCGTTTCCACCGAGCATGATGTCGGTTCCACGACCGGCCATGTTGGTCGCCACGGTGACCGCGCCCAGGCGCCCCGCGCGTGCAACGATCTCGGCCTCCCGCGCGTGGTTCTTGGCGTTGAGGACCTCGTGCTTCACGCCCTTCTTGGCGAGGAGACGCGAGAGGTACTCGCTCTTCTCGACGCTGGTCGTGCCCACGAGCACGGGCTGGCCCTTGCTGTGACGCTCGGCGATGTCCTCGACCACCTGCGCGAACTTCGCGGTCTCGTTCTTGTAGACGAGGTCGGCCTGGTCCTTGCGGATCATCGGTCGGTTCGTCGGGATGGGGATCACGCCGAGCTGGTAGGTCGACATGAACTCGGCGGCCTCGGTCTCGGCCGTACCCGTCATGCCCGCGAGCTTGTCGTAGAGGCGGAAGTAGTTCTGCAGGGTGACCGTGGCGAGCGTCTGGTTCTCGGCCTTGACCGGCACCCCCTCCTTCGCCTCGATCGCCTGGTGGATGCCCTCGTTGTAGCGGCGGCCGACCAGGATGCGCCCGGTGTGCTCGTCGACGATCATGACCTCGTCGTTCATGACGACGTAGTCGGTGTCCTTCTTGAACAGCGCGAGCGCCTTGATGGAGTTGTTCAGGAAGGAGATCAGCGGGGTGTTCGCGGACTCGTAGAGGTTGTCGATGCCGAGGTAGTCCTCGACCTTCTCGATGCCGGGTTCGAGGACGCCGACCGTGCGCTTCTTCTCGTCGACCTCGTAGTCGACACCGGGCTCGAGGGTGCGGGCGATCTTCGCGAATTCCGCGAACCAGCGGTTCGCCTCGCCCGACGACGGACCCGAGATGATGAGCGGGGTGCGCGCCTCGTCGATGAGGATGGAGTCGACCTCGTCGACGATCGCGAAGAAGTGCTCGCGCTGGACGAGGTCCTCCTTGCGCCACGCCATGTTGTCGCGGAGGTAGTCGAAGCCGAACTCGTTGTTCGTGCCGTAGGTGATGTCGGCGGCGTACTGCTCGCGGCGCACCGCAGGCGTCTGCCCGGAGACGATGATGCCGGTGGTCATCCCCAGCGCGCGATAGACGCGCCCCATGAGTTCGGCCTGGTAGCCGGCGAGGAAGTCGTTGACCGTGATGACGTGGACGCCCTTGCCGGCGATCGCGTTGAGGTACGCGGGGAAGGTGGCCACGAGGGTCTTGCCCTCACCGGTCTTCATCTCGGCGATGTTGCCGAGGTGCAGCGCCGCTCCACCCATGATCTGCACGTCGTAGGCGCGCATGCCGAGCGTGCGCTTCGCGGCCTCGCGCACCGCTGCGAAGGCCTCGGGCATGAGCTGGTCGAGGCTCTCGCCCTTCTCGAACCGCGCCCGCAGCTCCGTCGTCTCGTTGCGCAGCTCGTCGTCGGTGAGCCGGGAGATGTCGTCCTCCAGAGCCCCTACGGCCTTGACTACCTGATTCAGGCGGCGGATGATCCGCCCCTCGCCGGCGCGCAGCAGCTTCTCAAGAGGATTGGCCACGGATGTCATCTCCCTGTCAGTGGGTACAGAGCCCCGCCGCGCAGGACGCAGCCGGACATATGGTGTCATGTTACCGGCCCGTGACCTCCACGTCGCCTGCATGGGGATCGCGCGGGGTGTTTCCCCGTATGCATATGCTGGGAAAGCACTTCAGGAGGTCCCATGTCCGTCCGTCTCAGCCTGCTCGCGATCCTCGACCAGGGTCCGTGCTACGGCTACCAGCTGCGCCACGAGTTCGACCGCCGCACCGGCTCGAGCTGGCCGCTCAACGTCGGCCAGATCTACAACACGCTCGAGCGTCTCGAGCGCGACGGGCTCGTGCGCCGCGGCGAGACCGACGCGCAGGGGCACGTCTACTGGCACATCACCGCCGAGGGGTCGGGCGAGGTGGCGCACTGGCTGGGTTCTCCCGTGCGCCGAACAGCCGCGTCTCGCGACGAGGTGGCCGTCAAGCTCACCATCGCGGCGACGCTCCCGGGCATCGACGCCGACGCGATGATCACGGCGCAGCTCGCGGCGGTGCGGGAGCACCTGGCGCATCTGCGCGCCGAGGCGCCCACGGCCGACCTGCACCGCGATGTCGCCGCCCTGGCACGGTCCCTGGTGCTCGACTCGCTGGTCTTCGACGCCGAGGCCGAGGAGCGCTGGCTCGAGCACCTGAGGCGGCGACTGGCCGAACACCCCGCGCACGCGCTCGCGCTCGGACTCGCGACCGAGCGTCCGAAGCGCGGACGCCCCGCCAAACGCCTCGCTCCCGTCGACGCCGTCGCCGGCTGAGCACTCCCCCGTTCGCCTCAAGCGGATGCACAGGCACCCGCCCCTCCACGGAAAGTAGGATCAGCACATGGCAGGATTCTGGGGCAGACGCAAGCGTGAGATCGAAGTCCTCGCGGAGCAGGACGCCGATCTCGCACGCCGGGCCGAGCAGGCCCTCGTGGCGGCGGACGAACGCATCCGCACCACGTCGGACGAGCTGGCGTTCGCCGAGGCCGAGCTCGGAGGATCGCTCACCGGCGATCTGACGCGAGCGCTCGACGCCGTGCGCACGCACCTGCGCGAGGCCTTCCAGCTGCACCAGCTCAACCACGACGAGATCCCGGACACCCCGGAGGAGCTCCGCACCCGCAACGCACGCATCGTGCAGCTGTGCGACTGGGCTCAGGATCTGCTGGACGAGAAGACCGCCGTGCTCGCCGAATCGATCGCCAAGGTGCGACGCGCCCCCGAGGTCGTCGCCCGGGTGCGCGCGGACGCGGAGGCGCTGAGCGAGCGGATCCCCGCGACGACCGCCACCATCGAGCGCCTGTCGGCCCGGTACTCCCCCTCGGCCATGACGCAGATCACCGCCAGCGCCAAGGAGGCGGAGCAGCTCATCGCGTTCGCGACGCACGGCGCTTCGGTCTCCGAGCGGCGACGCGCCGCCAAGCAGAACGAGGAGGCCAACCTCGCCCTGGAGACGGCCACCGAAGCCACCCGCCGTGCCGCGAACCTGCTGGATGCGGTGGAGGACTTCGAGATCGAGGCGTTGCGCGCCGAGTCCACCCTCGCCGAGGTCGTCGCCGATTCCCGCAGCGACCTCATCGCAGCACGCTCCGCCCCGCAGGTCCCGGCGGTGGCCGAGGCCGTGAGCCGGCTGCAGCAGGCTCTGAGCGCCCTCATGCCCGCCGGCGAGCCGAACGATCCGTTCGCCGAGCTCTCGCATCTGCGCGCAGCGAATTCTGCGCTCGACGACGCGATCGCCAAAGCGCGGCACCGGGCGGAGAACCCTCTCCCCTCTCTCGCGCAGATCCAGCACGCGATCGACGACGCCGACCGACAGCTCGGCGTCGCCCGCGGCCTGATCTCCGGCCACCGCGGATGGATCGGTGCCGACGCGCGCACCCGTCTGGCCGAGGCCGAGCGCCTCCGCGTGGGGCTCAGCGACCTGCTCCCCGAGGAGGAGACGCGCGAACAGGCGCTGCTGAGCGCGCGACGGGTCGCGCACCTCGCCTCGGAGGCCCTCCAGCTGGCGCAGCGCGACATCGACTCCTCCCGTCCGCAGGACCAGGGCTGGGGCGGCGACGGATGGGGCGGCGGGGGCTGGGGCGGCGGCGGACGTCGCGGTGGGGGCGGCGATGTCGCCTCCGGCATCCTCGGCGGTCTCGTCATCGGGAGCATCCTCGACGGCATCTTCGACTGACGATCGAACGACGACGGCCCGGTCCCCGCAGGGGCCGGGCCGTGGTCATGCACGGATCAGGAAGCGAGCGCCTCCGCCGGCGGAGCGGGGGTCTCGAGGGCGATGACGCCGTAGTCCCAGCCCTTGCGGCGGTAGACCACACTCGGGTGGTCGGTGCGGGCGTCGACGAAGAGGAAGAAGTCGTGACCGACGAGCTCCATCCGGTCCACCGCCTCCTCGACCGTCATCCACTCGGCCTCGAAGCTCTTGGTGCGGATGACGACGGGCGAGTACTCCTCCTCGTCAGCGCTCTGGACCGGGATGCTGCCGGTCGCGACGGCCTGCAGTACCTCGACGGATGCCGGCTGGACGTCGATGCCCTCGAGGGAACCGCTCTCCTTCTCGAAATGCGGTCCGCGGGGATGCTGTCGCCCGTCGACGCGCTTCTCCTTCGCGCGGCGGAGCTGCTCCGCCATCTTGTCGACTGCCAGATCGAAGGCCACGAACTTGTCTCCGTCTGTCGCCTCTGCGCGGACGACGGGACCCTTGCTCACGAGAGTGAGCTCGACGGTCTCCTCCGGCACCTGGCCGTTGCGGTAGACCCGATGGGTGACCTTCACATCGAGACGTTGCGCTCGAGCCGCGAACGTCTGGATCTTGGCGATCTTCTCTTCGACAACGGTTCGGAAGCGATCGGTGATACCCACTCCGA
Source organism: Microbacterium sp. (assembly GCA_032099965.1). GTDB lineage: Bacteria > Actinomycetota > Actinomycetes > Actinomycetales > Microbacteriaceae > Microbacterium. The sequence continues at coordinate 404 of DAMDKH010000021.1, read as the reverse complement.
CGCCGACGATGCTCGTTTCCATTGCTGTCTCCTTGTCCCGGTCCGCCCGGTCAAGGGCGGATCGTGGTCGCCTTGTGACCCCCCACGCTAGTCCGCTTGTCGGGGGAAGTCACGGGCCGGTTGCTCCGTGTCGCGGATGAGTCTGCGGAGAGTTGCCCGGGAATCCGTCGCGTCGCGGCGTGGCGGCGAGCGCGACGACACCGAGGACCTCGAATCCTGCGCCGTGCAACGCGCGGCAGCCTTCGTCGAGCGTCGCCCCGGTGGTCACGACGTCGTCCATGAGGAGGACGCCGCGCCCATCGCCGGGTTCGCGCGCCACCATGCTGCGCTGCACGTTCACCGCGCGCTGCCGCGCGTCGAGGCCCCTCTGGTCGCTGCGATGGCCCTGCGCCCGCAGCAGTCGC
>DAMDKH010000020.1:0-17672 GCA_032099965.1 Microbacterium sp. | reverse complement strand
AGAGGCCTGGGATAACGTGGACGCATGGTCATGTCGCAGCGCCGCGTGGGTGCATCCGGTCTTCTCGTCTCCGCCACCGGTCTCGGATGCAACAATTTCGGCCGGGCCGGCACGGCGACCGAGACCCTCGACGGCACCCGGGAGGTGATCGACGCGGCGATCGCGAACGGCATCACGCTCCTCGACACCGCGGACATGTACGGCGCCGTCGCCGGCACGAGCGAGACGCTCATGGGGGAAGCTCTGCGCGGGCGCCGGGACCGTGTGGTCCTCGCGACCAAGTTCGGGCACGAGCGCGACATGGGGTACGACTTCCCCGCGGCGCGCGGCTCGCGTCGTTACGTGCGTCTGGCGGTGGAGCAGTCTCTCCGCCGGCTGCAGACGGACTGGATCGATCTCTACCAGCTGCACCTGCCCGACCCCGAGACGCCCATCGCCGAGACGACGGATGCGCTCGACGAACTCGTGCGCGAGGGCAAGATCCGCTACTACGGGCACTCGAACTTCACGGGATGGCAGATCGCCGAGGCCGAGTTCACCTCCGCCGCCCGTTCCACGGGCCGCTTCGTGTCGTCGCAGAACCACTACTCCCTTCTCGCGCGGGCCGCGGAACGCGAAGTTCTCCCGGCCGTCGAGCGGTACGGACTGGGTTTCTTCCCCTTCTTCCCCCTGCACAACGGACTCCTCACGGGCAAGTTCACCCGCGAGGGTGGCCCCGACGGAAGCCGCATCATGTCGTCGCGCCGCCACGTCTGGGAGAACGCCCCGTGGGACGCCGTGGAGGCGTTCCGCGACTTCTGCGACCACCGTGGAATCACCATGCTCCAGGCCGCCTTCGGGTGGTTGCTCGCCCGCCCCGCGGTCTCGAGCGTGATCGCCGGGGCGACGTCCGCCGCGCAGGTCGAGGCGAATGCCGAGGCGGGTGACGCCTGGCGCCCCGACGCGGGCGACCTCGACGCCATCGACGCGATCTTCCCCCTTCCGGCCGATCCCGGGGCGCAGGTGTGAGCGGTCTCAAAGAGTCGACTACGATGTGGGGGTACCTCGCGACCGTCCGACCTGTCGCGGAATCATCGGAGGCAGCACGTGGCTGAGACGACAACGACGACGCAGAGCGTCACCGTCGCGCAGCGACGCCTGCTGCTCTCCTGGGCGGGGGTCACCGACCAGGGGCGTCGTCGCGACACCAACCAGGACGCCTTCCTGGCGCAGTTCCCCCTCTTCGTCGTCGCCGACGGCATGGGCGGGCACGCCGGGGGCGAGATCGCCAGCCAGAGCACCGTGGAGCGTCTCAAGGCCCTCGTCGCGGAGGGAGTCGCGCGCGGTCCCATCGAGAAGGCGCTCGAACTCGCCGTCGGCGACATCGCCGATCATCCGGACACCACGGACGAAGGCACGGGCACGACGCTCACCGGCATCTTCCTCGAGTACGAAGACGGCGAGCCCCATTGGGTCTCGCTCAACATCGGAGACTCGCGCGTGTACCTGCTGCGCGAGGACCGGCTGATGCAGGTGACCACCGACCACTCCGTGGTGCAGGAGCTCATCGCCGCCGGGAAGCTCAGCCCCGAAGAGGCCGAAGGGCATCCGTACAGCAACGTGATCACGCGCGCCGTGGGCGCGAGCGAGCTCACGCCTCCGGACTACCTGAAGATCGATGTGCGGGCCGGGGACCGGTTCGTCATCTGTTCGGACGGTCTCACCAAGGAGCTGACCGACTACGGCATCCAGCACTTCCTCCGCGAGAACGCGGAGCCCGGCCCGGCAGCCGATGCGATGCTGGCGGCGGCGCTCGAGAACGGCGGACGCGACAACGTCACGCTGATCATCGTCCAGGTGGAAGACCTCGACGACCCGTCCTCCACCGAAGCCGCCACCGCGGAGTGACGCCCCTCGGCTGGGGACAGCCGCACTGAGGCGGGTTCCCTCGCGTCCAATGGACGCCATGGAACCTCTGCCCATCCTCCTTCCCACTCCTCCGGCGCCCGCTCGACGACAGCCCCTGCCTGTGCTGGCGGCGACGATGCCGGTGGCCGCCGGCATCGTGCTGTGGATGTTCACGGGGTCGGTCATCTCGCTGTGCCTCGCTGCACTCGGCCCGCTGATGATGTTCGCCTCGTTCGCCGATCAGGCGCGAACCCGCAGACGCGAGGGCCGTCTCGCGTCGGCGGAGGCGACGAGAGCGTGGGAGCAGGCGGAGGAGGAGCTCGCCGCCCTTCAGGTGCAGGAGACCCGTCGCCGCAGCGACCTGCTGCCTGACGTCGCGACCTGGTGGCAGCGGGAGCCTCTGCGCGGGTCGGGCGAGCTGTCCGCGAGCACGCCACTCGTGATCGGTCACGGGTCCGTACCGAGCGGCATCCGCACCAGTGGCGGCGACGGGGAGCGAGCGCGGCACTTCCAGGAACGCAGCCGTGTACTCACGGACGCTCCGCTCGACATCGCGCTGGGCGGCGGCGTGTGCGTCCGCGGGGCCCCTTCCGTGACCGCCGCAGTGGCGCGCGCACTGGTGCTGCAGTTGTGCCTCCGCTTCGATCCGTCGCGCCTCTCGGTCGTGAGCGCTTCGGTCGAGGATCGGTGCTTCTCCGCCCTGCCGCACCGGAGGGGGCGGCAGGGGAGCTTCGTGCTCGGTGTCGGCGCGCTGGGCGAGCGCCCCCGCGATGCCGACGGGTGGATCGTGATCGCTGCTCCCGGCGAAGAGGTGCCCACCGGCATCCCCACGGTGCTCGACGTCGACGACCCGTCCGTCGCGGTCCTCCGCACCGCAGAGGGGGAGCGGCGTATCCGGGCCGAGGGCGTTTCCGTCGAGCAGTTCATCGCGATCGTCGACGTCCGGCTGACCGCCGGAGTCGGCGACGCCGGGCTCCCCGACGGCGTGGCGGCCGGCGAGCTGACGCCGCCGCCTCCGAGTCCCTCCTCCCTGCCCGCCGTGATCGGTCGGGCGGTGGGCGAGGATCTCCTGGTCGACCTCGTGGAAGACGGCCCGCACGCGATCGTGACCGGCACGACGGGTACGGGGAAGAGCGAGCTGCTCATCTCCTGGGTCCTCGGGATCGCGGCGGTGACTCCGCCGGACGCCGTCACGTTCGTCCTCGCGGACTTCAAGGGCGGCACGGCGTTCGAACCGCTCCGTCGACTGCCGCATGTCGCGGCCGTCATCACCGACCTCGACGAGAACGGTGCGCGGCGCGGAGTGCGGAGCCTCGTCGCGGAGCTGCGTCGCCGCGAGGGGCTGCTGGCGGCCGCCGGCGTGCGAGACGTGCGCGATGCGGACATCGGGCGACTCGTGATCGTCGTCGACGAATACGCCGCACTCGTGAACGAACACCCCGACCTCGCCGCCGTCTTCATCGACATCGCCGCACGAGGACGAGCTCTCGGGATGCACCTCGTGCTGGGCACTCAGCGGGCGTCGGGTGTGATCCGCGATGCTCTCGCAGCCAACTGCCCTCTGCGACTGAGCCTTCGCGTCAGCGACGCCGCAGACAGCAGAGCCGTCATCGGATCGACGGCCGCCGCCGAGCTCCCCGGCGGTCCGGCATCCCGCGGACTGTGCCTCGTTCGCAGACCACGGGATCGGGAGGTGGTTCCGATCCGGGTGGCGTTGACCGCGAGCGCCGACATCGAGCGCATCTCGGAGCGGTGGCCGGAAGCCGGGGCCCGAGCGGTCAGCCCGTGGCTGCCGGAGCTCCCGACGCACCTCGCTCTGGGAGACCTGCTCTCGGACCTCCCCTCGCCGTCACACTCGGGGCGGGTGGTCTGGGGTCTCGCCGACGTTCCGGATCAGCAGACCCAGATTCCCGTCGAGGTCGCGGTGGGCGCGGAGCGCGGGGTCGGGATCGTCGGGGCCGCGGGAAGCGGTCGCACGACCGCCCTCGCGGCGATCGCTGCTCAGCGCGCGGACGCCGTGTGGCTGCCGTCCGACCTCGAGTCGCTGTGGGACGCCATCGCCGCGTTCGCGGACGGTGTCGAGCCGCTTCCGCCGCTGCTGCTCGTCGACGACCTCGATGCTCGTCTCGCGGAGCTGCCGGGGGAGTACGCGGTGCAGTTCGGCCAGCGCTGGGAGCACATCCTCCGCGTCGGTGCGGGCACGACCTTCGTCGTCTCCTCGATGCGGGTGGCCGGAACGGTCGGGCGCCTCCTCGACATGTTGCCGCGGCGTGCGCTCCTGCGGTTGGGAAGCCGGGTGGAGCACGTCGCCGCGGGAGGCGCTTCAGCGACGTTCGACGAGCGACGTCCGCCCGGACGTGTACTGCTCGACGGGCGCGAGGCGCAACTCGCGCTGATCGACGCCCCGCCCGACATCTCGTCGAGGCCCCGCGGGGCGGAGCAGTGGGTGCCGCGCGCCGAGCTCGTCGGCATGGTCACCGGTGGCCTCTCGCGAGCCGTCACCGCCGTGCGCGCCGCCTATCCGGGTGCCGACGTCTGGAGCCTCGGCGACGGGGACGCGAAGCAGCGTGCGGCGGCGTTGCGGGATGACCCCGCCCCTCGGCCGCAGATCATCCTCGGCGACGGAGAGCTCTGGCAGCGCGAATGGACGCTCTGGCAGCGTCTTCGGGGCGCGGGGGAGGTGGTGGTGCGCGCCGAGCGGCCGACCGAGCTGCGGCAGCTCGCCGGAGTGCGCGAGCTTCCCCCGTTCGCACGCTTGCATGCCGGCCGTGTGTGGGCCGTCCGCGGGGACGAGCCGCCGGTGAGGCGTACGATTCCCGCTCTCGTCCCCCGGACCTCGGCCGAGAACCCGCCCGTCGGGGTCGCCCCGCCTCCCTCGTCAGAACCGCGATCGTCCGGATCGGACACGCGTCGCAGCCGTCGTCTCGAGGGTGCGCGTGAGGGAAGGGAGCAGGGGCTCCGGTGAGCCTCGCCGGTCGGCTGTCAGATCGCGCTGCCGGGCCGGATCGCCCCGACCGGGTGTCCGCCGCCCAGGACGGAGAGCGACAGGGCGCCGTCCAGCGTCGCCACCTGATCACCGGAGAGGGCGCCGTGCCGAGCGAGCAGCGTGGCGGCGGCGATGGTCGCGGCGCGCAACGAACCGTCGAGCATCTTCAGGGCGACGGTCGTGCCGTCCGGCGCCACCATGACCATGACGCCTTCAGCTCCGCCCTTGGCGAAGACCCCGAGCGTCTCGATCGCGATGGTGTCGGGTCGGCCGGGTCCCTCGATTGTCCACGGGTGCTCCCGGACGGCGCGCACGAGGGCGCCGGCGACACGGTGCAGCGCGAACGGCGAGCGCTCGGAGGCGGTGCCGACCCGGTGGATCCCGCGTGCGAGCGCCGTGAGCGACATAGCGAACACCGGCGCTCCGCAGCCGTCGATCGCCGTGTGCGCGACCTTCTCGCCGATCAGACGCTCGACGACCTCGCGGATGTGCACCTGCAGCGGATGGGACGGCTCGAGGTAGCCCGTCGTCGGCCACCCCGTCGCCACGCACGCGCGCAGCATCGCAGCGTGCTTGCCGGAACAGTTCATCCGCACGGCCGCCTGCGCGCCGTGCTCCCGGATCATGTCATCGCGGGTGGCGACGTCGCTCGGCCAGGCGGGCGGGCAGGCGAGAGCGTCTTCGGTGAGGCCCACTTCCGCGAGCACATCGCGGACGACCTGGGCATGGCGGTCGGTGCCTGCGTGACTCGCCGTGGAGAGCGCGAGCTGTTCTCCTTCGAGCACCGCCCCGGCGGTGAGGCACGCGACGGCCTGCAGGGGCTTCATGCTCGACCGGGGGAGGATCAGCGCGTCGGCATTGCCCAGACGGGCGAGGATGCTCCCATCGGGGCCGAGGACCACGGCCGCACCGACGTGTCGCGATTCGACGAACCCGCTCCGCTCCACCACGGCGAGCTCGACGGAATCCTGAACGGTGAGGGTCTCCAGCATCCGACCAGACTATCGTCCGGTGTTCGAACGGATGACCGAGAAGGGAGCCGTCGGGAGTGTCGGGGGCGCGTGCGAGACTGGCCCCATGGGAGATGAGAAGCCCCGGATCCTCGGTGAGCACCGCTACGCGCTCACCGCGACGTGGACGGGAAACACCGGCACCGGCACCAGCGGCTACCGCGACTACCGACGGGACGTCACCATCGACATCGACGGCAAGCCGTCGCTGCTCGCTTCGGCGGACAGGCCGTTCCGAGGCGATCCGAGTCGGTGGAACCCGGAGGATCTGCTCCTCGCCTCCCTTTCCGAGTGCCATCTGCTGTCGTACCTGCACGCGTGCGTGACGGCGGGGGTGCAGGTCGTGTCGTACCAGGACAGGGCGACGGGAGTCATGCGGGAGAACGGCGCCGGGGGCGGAGCCTTCGTCGAGGTGATCCTGCACCCGCAGGTGGTCGTCGCGGACGCGGCGATGATCGATGCGGCCGAGCAGGCGCACGCGCAGGCGCACGAGTGGTGCTTCATCGCGAACTCGGTCAACTTCCCCGTGCGCCATGCCGCCACGGTGACGGCGGCGAGCTGACGTTCAGCGCCGCTCGTGCGGCAGCGCCTGCTTGATCTTCTCGATCGTGCCCTGCGGGGGAGCTTCGTTGTAGGTACCGGCGAGCTCCTGACCGGACAGCGCGTGGATCGCCGCCATGATCTCGTCCGTCGCCTGCCGACGCGCTCGGCCGCTCGTCGCGGGGCCGTGCGGCGACAGATCGAGGGGCGCGCCGAACCGCACGGTGATGCGCTCCTTCATGGTGGGCATCTTCGCGCCAACCGGCATCACCTTGTCGGTGCCGATGAGGCCGACCGGCACCACCGGGGCGCCGGTCTGCAGAGCCAGGAAGGCGACGCCGGTGCGACCCTTGTAGAGGCGCCCGTCGGTGGAGCGGGTGCCCTCCGGGTAGAGCGCCACGGCGAGTCCCTCCTCGAGGAGCTGACGCTGAAGATCCAGTGCGTCGAGGGCGGCCTGTCCTGCGCCGCGACGTACCGGTATGGCACCGATGGACTCGAAGAAGGTCTTACTGAGCCAACCGCGTGCGCCGGTGCCCTCGAAGTAGCTGGACTTGGCCAGGAAGTGCACGGGGCGCGGGGCCGCGACGGGAATGGCGATCGAGTCGATGAACGACAGGTGATTGCTCGCGAAGATCACGGCACCGGTGAGGGGCACGTTCTCGCGGCCTTCGATGCGCGGGCGATAGAGCAGCCGGGCCAGGGGGCTGATGAGGCTCCGTCCGAGCGCGTAGGCGAATCCCGCGTGACGGGGCGTCGCGCTGTCTTCGGCGGGGGCATCCTGCTCTGCGGACGGCTCGGAGGTCATCCGAAAAGGCTACTCCCGAATCCATGCCCGGTTCGGAATGCGGGAGGCACCGGTTCTCCCAGCCCGGCCAAAGGCGAAATGCGAGAGGATGGAGCGTCCCGCCCGCGACCCCGAGGTATCCCTGTGCGCAAGCGTCCGCTCGTTCTCCTGTCCACCGTCGCCGCGGCGACCCTGTTTCTGGCGGGTTGCTCCGGCGATGCAGAGCCGGAGAGCTCCGCGACGCCGGACTCCGCGGGGTCGAGCCAGTGCCTGCTCGACGCGCAGCCGGGCGACACGTCCGACGCGATCACCGTCGAGGGTGACGGTGCCGATGCCACCATCTCCGTGCCTGCGGACGCGGCGTTCGCCGGCGTCGAGCGCACCGTGCTCTCCGAAGGAGACGGCGACGAGGTCGTGAACGGCGACCTGGTTTCGGTCGCCTTCCAGCTCGTCGAGGCGTCCACGGGTGAGACCGTCGACTCGTCTGCTCGGGGTGACGGCGGGGAGCTTCCCGTGCTCCTCGACCAGAACAGCTCGTCGCTGTTCCTCGCCGCCCTCGAATGCGAGCCCCTCGGTACGAAGGTCGTGCTCGCGCTGCCCGGCAGCGTCTTCGGTGAGGGGCAGACCGACAAGGTCGTCTACGCGCAGGCCGTGGAGAAGCTTCCGGAGGTCGCGACCGGCACGCCGGTGGAGCCGACCGAGGGGATGCCGGCCGTCGAGCTGGACGACAAGGGCGCTCCGACCGTGACGATCCCCGACGGCGATGCCCCGACCGAGACGAAGGTCGCTCTGCTCAAGCAGGGCGATGGCGCCACCGTGGGCGAGGGTGACCTCGTCGTGGTGCAGTACCTCGGGGTGAAGTGGTCGGACGGCTCCGAGTTCGACTCCAGCTGGAGCCGCGAGGCCGTCCCCTCGCAGTTCCAGACCACGGGAGTCGTCACCGGATTCCGCAAGGCGCTCGAAGGCCAGAAGGTCGGCTCGCAGGTGGTCGTGGTCATGCCCCCCTCGGAGGGTTACGGCGCGAGCGAAGGCCACGAGCTGCAGAACGAGAGCCTGGTGTTCGTGGTCGACATCCTGGCCACCACGCCCGTCCAGCAGTGACCGGCGGGGCCGGGGGCGTGTCCTAGGCTGGCCAGCATGCAGCGCGTCATCGTCCTCGGCTCCACCGGCTCCATCGGCACGCAGGCGCTCGACGTCATCCGAGCGAATCCCCGTCGCTTCGAGCTCGTCGGGCTGGCCGCGGGGTCGAACGCCGAGATGCTCGCCGAGCAGGCCGAGCAGTTCCGGGTGGAGAGCACGGCACTCGGCGCGGCCGAGGCCGAGCAACTCGTGCGGGATGTCGACGCGGACGTCGTTCTCAACGCCATCACCGGGTCGATCGGTCTGGGGTCCACGCTCGCCGCGCTCGAAGCCGGGCGCACCCTGGCGCTGGCCAACAAGGAGTCGCTGATCGTCGGCGGCGAGCTGGTGCAGCGCGCGGCACGCCCCGACCAGATCGTCCCCGTGGATTCCGAGCATTCCGCGATCGCCCAGGCGCTCCGCAGCGGAGCGCGTTCCGAGGTCCGGCGGCTCGTCGTCACCGCGTCCGGAGGCCCTTTCCGCGGGCGCACGCGCGCGGAGCTCGAGCACGTCACTCCCTCCGAGGCCCTGGCTCACCCCACCTGGGACATGGGGCGCATGGTGACCACCAACTCCGCCACGCTGGTGAACAAGGGGCTCGAGGTGATCGAGGCTCATCTCCTCTTCGACGTACCGTACGACGACATCGAGGTGGTCGTGCATCCGCAGTCGATCGTGCATTCCATGGTCGAGTTCGTCGACGGGTCGACCATCGCGCAGGCCTCGCCGCCCGATATGCGCCTGCCGATCTCGCTCGGCCTCGACTGGCCGAACCGCGTCGGGGGTGTGGGGCGCCCGCTCGACTGGACGACCGCCACCGCCTGGACGTTCGAGCCGCTGGACGACTCCGCGTTCCCCGCCGTCGCGCTGGCGAAGGCCGTCGGACGTGCGGGCGCGACGTTCCCCGCGGTCTACAACGCCGCCAACGAGCAGGCCGTCGATGCGTTCCACGACGGGCGCCTGTCGTTCACCGGCATCGTCGACACGATCTCCGCGGTCGTGGATGCGCACGAGGCTCCGGACGAGCTCACGGTCGACACGCTCGCGCGTGCCGAGAGCTGGGCTCGGGAGACCGCGGACCGGCGCATCGCCGCCGGCTGAGGCCTCGCGCCCCGGTTCAGTCCTCGTCGGGGTACGGCACCGGCCAGCGGGACTCGGGAACGGGCCATCCCGCGGCGCGGAGGGCCCGGCGGGCCAGCTCCCGTGCCGAGTACGGCGTGCGCACGCCGCGGATGTCGCGGTAGTCCTGATGCCCAGGGCCGGCCCAGAGGATCGCGTCACCGTCGCCGACGAGCGCGACAGCCTCGACGATCGCCCGCTCGGGCGGGGAGTACTCGTGGATCTCGGCGTCGGGGCGGGCCCGCCGTGCGCCATCGACGAGGGTCGCCCGGATGGAGTCCGGATCCTCGAAGCGGGGGTGGTGGTCGGTGACGACGAGGATGTCGCTGCCCTGCACGGCGGTGCGCGCCATGTCGAACCGCTTGCTGGCGTCGCGATCGCCATCGGCGCCGAAGAGCATCACCACCCGTCCCGGGGTCACGCGGCGCACCGCGGCCAGCGTCTTCTCGAACGCGTCGGGGGAGTGCCCGAAGTCGACGAACACCGCCGGCCCGCGAGCACCGGACACCAGCTGGGTGCGCCCGGGGAGGTGGGCGCGGATGCCTCGGTCCCGGTCGAGCGCATCGACGATGCGCTGCCAGTCGTAGCCGCCCTCGAGCATCATGACGATCGCCAGCGCCGCGTTCGCCGCCATGTGCGGACCGATCACGGGCACGGTCGTCGTCAGCCTCCCGGCGGGGCCGGAGAGGGTGAAGGTGGTGCCGGAAGCGCGCTCATCGTCGATGGTGACCACCCAGTCGGCCCGCGCCGCCGCGTCGGCGTCGGCCGCGATCAAGGGGGTGCCGACGGTGACGACGGGGATCTCGGCGCGCTCCACCACGACGGTGCCGGACGGGGAATCGAGGCACACCACGGCGCGCGTGGCCCGGTCAGGGCGGAACAGCGGCAGCTTCGCCTCGAAGTACTCCTCCATGTCGGCGTAGTCGTCGAGGTGGTCGTGGCTGAGGTTCGTGAACCCCGCGACGTCGAAGTGGATGCCGTCCACACGGTGCCGCGAGAGCGCCTGGGCGCTGACCTCGACGGCGACCGCCTCGACGTCCCGCTCGCGCATGAGAGCCAGCAGGGCGTGGAACTCCGACGCCTCGGGCGTCGTGAGCCGCGAGACGATGACCTCGCCGGCGATGTGCCGCTCGGCGGTCGACGATAGTCCGGTGACGACGCCGAGCTGCGCGAGGATGCCCTCCAGGAGGTGCGACACGCTCGTCTTGCCGTTGGTTCCCGTGGTCGCGAACAGGAGCGGGAGGGGGTCACCGGCCCCGGTGCCATACACCCACGCGCTGAGCTCGCCGAGCACGCCGCGGGGGTCGTCGACGATGAGGACGGGCAGTCCGGCGTCGGCCGCGATCGCGGCTCCCTGCTCGTCGGTGATGACGGCGACCGCGCCCTTCTCGGCCGCGGCACGGGCGAACTCCGCGCCATGGCGGTTCACGCCCCGGATGGCGACGAAAGCCTCTCCGGCGCGCAGATCGGCCGTCGCGAGCGTAATGCCCGAGACGGTCACACCCTCGACGGGACCGCGCACCTCCCGGGCGAATCGTGCGGCGATTTCGGACAGCTCACGCCGGGGCGGGTTCGCGGGGCGGAGCACGGGAGGCAGGCTCGAGTTGTGTTCGATCGACATGACGCTTCCATGATCTCATGCACGGGGCGGATTCCTAGGCGCGAGGCAGTAGCGTGAGCGGGTGGAAATCCTGCTCTACGTGGGTGGCATCCTCTTCATGCTGATCGGACTCGGAGTCTCGATCGGCCTGCACGAGATCGGCCACCTTCTGCCCGCGAAGCTCTTCGGCGTGCGCGTCGGCCAGTACATGATCGGGTTCGGTCCCCGGATCTGGTCGCGCCGGATCGGCGAGACGGAGTACGGCGTCAAGCTCCTCCCGGTCGGCGGGTTCATCTCGATGTCGGGCATGTATCCGGCGTCGACCGCATCGCGCCCCGTGCGCGGCGTCTTCCGTGCGCTCGTCCAGGACGCGAGGGCGGCGAACGACGAGACCATCGCCGCGGGGGAGGAGGAGCGGGTCTTCTACCGGCTCCCGGTCTGGAAGCGCGTCATCGTGATGCTCGGCGGACCGTTCATGAACCTCGTGCTCGCTCTGTTGATCTTCACCGTGCTCGCCTCCGGGATCGGCCTGCAGCAGGGGACGACCACGATCGCGTCGGTCACGGAATGCGTGCTCCCGTCCGGGACGACCCGGAGCGCCTGTGCGGCCGGTGATCCCGCGTCGCCCGCGCTCGAAGCCGGCGTCGAGCCCGGTGACGTGCTGGTCTCGATCGACGGATCCCCCGTGTCGACCTTCGCCGAGGCGACGGCGATCGTCCAGGCGGCCCCCGGTGAACGCCTCGATCTGGTGGTGCGACGGGATGGCGAGGAACGGACCCTCCAGGTCACGCCGATCGCCGCGGAACGGGAGCTGACCGACGCCACAGGACGGCCCGTGCTCGACGCCGACGGAGATCCCGTCGTCAAGGAGGTCGGCTACATCGGCATGGCGGCCCAGATGGGCTTCGTGCCCCAGTCGCTCGAGGTCGGCCCGACGATGGCCATGGAGAACGTGGGTCGGGTCGCCTCGCTCATCGCGACGCTGCCGGTGCGACTCTGGGACGTCGGGGTTTCGCTCGTCACCGGAACGGAGCGCGATCCGAACGGCCCCCTCAGCGTGGTCGGTGTCGGACGCATCGCCGGCGAAGTCGCGGCGACCGAGGCGCCGGTGCTCAACCGCTTCGCGGTGCTGCTGAACCTCCTCGGGTCGCTGAACATCGCGCTGTTCGTCTTCAACCTCATCCCGCTGCTGCCCCTCGATGGCGGCCATGTCGTCGTCGCCCTCTGGGAGGGCGTGAAGCGGGGTTGGGCGCGGCTGTTCCGTCGTCCGCCGCCCGCACCCGTCGATGCGACGCGACTGGTGCCGCTCACGGTCATCGTCGCGACGCTGCTCATCGGTATGGGTGCGCTGCTGCTCGTCGCGGACATCTTCAACCCCGTCGACATCCTCCAGTAGCCCGCCCCCGGCGGCGTCGGAGCGGCTCAGTCGCCGAGTGCGTGGACGACGAGCCGCTCCAGAGTGCGGATGCCGTCACGGGACAGGATCGACTCGAGGTGTCCCTGGACCGACGCGAAGCCGGGCCCGCGCAGGGCGTAGACGTCGCCGGTCGTGGGGTCGGCGGAGATCTCGGCCTCGCCGATTCGGTCGGCGCCGGGGGAGACCCGCGCGGTGAAGGTGTTGTAGAAGCCGATCGACGCCTCCTCACCGAACACCGGCACGGATTTCTGGAGTCCCTGGTGGGGGGAGTCCAGGGGGGCGAGGCCGATGCCCAGCTCGTCGGCGAGGATCTGGTGGCTCAGGCACACGGCCAGCAGCGGCGCACCGCTCGCCCGGCGTCGGGCGACGACCTCGCGCATCCGGGCGATCCGAGGGGTCCCGGCGTCGCGGGGATCGCCCGGACCCGGGCCGGCGACGAGCAGGTCCGCACCGTCGACGTCGGCGTCCTGCACCTCACCCCACGGGGCGATCGTCACCTGCAGACCGAGGTGGCGCAGCTGGTGGGCGAGCATCGTCGTGAACCGATCCTCGGCGTCGACGACGAGCGCGCGCCGGCCGTCGAAGGGTCCGCCTCGGTCGTCCGTTTGGGGGTTCAGCCAGAAGTCCGCCAGTCGCGCGTTGCGTGCGCCGAGCAGGTCGAGCACGGCCGCATCGTCGGCGAGGGATGCCCTGCCGCCGGGGGCGTCGGTGTCTTCGCGGGCCTCCGCCGCGCGGTCGCGATCGATGGCTCCGATGGCGCCGAGGACGCCGGCGGCCTTCCCATGCGTCTCGCCGACCTCGCCCTGCGGGTCGGAATGGCGCACCAGCGTCGCCCCGACCGGGACCCGCACCTCGCCGGCGGAGAGATAGACGGTGCGGATGAGGATCGGCGCATCGAGGTCATGACCGCCGTCGGCGTTCGGAGTGAACAGAGCGGCCACCCCCGAGTAGTAGCCGCGCGGCTGCTTCTCATACCGCCGGATCACCGCGCACGCGTTCTGCATCGGCGACCCGGTGACGGTGGGCGCGAACATCGTCTCGCGGAGGATGTCGCGCGGGTCGAGCGTGCTGCGGCCCCGCAGCATGTACTCGGTGTGGGTGAGGCGCGACATCTCCTTCAGATGCGGCCCGGTGATGCGTCCGCCGTCGGAGCACACCGCGCTCATCATCTTCAGTTCTTCGTCGACGACCATGAAGAGCTCTTCGGTCTCCTTCGTGGACGAGAGGAATTCGACGAGCGCCTCGCGGGTCGCCCCTCCCTCCGGGTGACGGAAGGTGCCGGAGATCGGGTTCATCGTCACCACGCCTCCGCGGGCGACGACATGGGCCTCCGGGCTCGCGCCGACCGCGATGTGATCCGGCGTGACGACGGCGAACGTCCAGTAGGCGCCGCGCTCGTGCGCGAGCAGCGCTCGGAACCAGGTCAGTGCCGCCGTGCGCTGATCGGCCTCGATGCGGGCGGTGAAGTCGCGACGGATGACGAAGTTGGCTCCTTCGCCGCGGCCGATCTCGTCGGCGATGACGTTCTCGACGATGCGCGCGTACTCGTCATCGGTGACGTCGAAGCCGCCGTCGATGAGCGGGACGGGCGACGTGGGAAGCACGGCGAGCACCTCGGAGGAGGGGAGACGCAGATGGTCGTCGACGACGATGCAGCGCAACGGCGCCCCGTCGTCGTGCGCCACGAACCCCCGTTCCCGCACCTGCCGGTACGGGACGAGGGCGAAGACTTCTTGCGCGCGTCCGTCGGCGGTCAGCGGGATGTCGGCCAGGAGGTCGACGTCGACCACGTCTCCGGTCAACAGCTCGATCTCGTCGGCCCCGTCCCGGGCGATGAGGACGAACGAGGCCGTCGGATCGGCGGCGAGCTCGGCCAGTCGTGCGAGGGTCATCGATGTCTCCTGTGCGAGGGCTCCGGCTCGGCGCAACGAAAAAACCGCCCCGGAGGCGGTCGGATTTCGTCGGGAACGCGAAAACACCGCCTAGGAGGCGGGCCACCAGGTGGGGTTCGCGAGCATGGGGCGAAACTACCACACCGGCCGCGGACGCCCGTGTCGCCCCGTGCCGGGAACATGCAGCGGCATACAGCCTCCATGCACCGGAGCGGCGTAGGCTGAGGGTGTGCCAGCCGTGAACCTTGGGATGCCCAAGATCCCCGAAGTCCTCACCCCGCGCCGCAAGTCCCGCCAGATCAGAGTGGGCAAGGTGCTGGTCGGCGGTGACGCGCCCGTCAGCGTGCAGTCGATGACGACCACCAAGACGACCGACATCAACGGCACGCTGCAGCAGATCGCCGAGCTCACCGCCTCCGGGTGCGAGATCGTGCGCGTGGCGGTGCCGTCGCAGGACGACGCCGACGTGCTGCACATCATCGCGAAGAAGAGTCAGATCCCGGTCATCGCCGACATCCACTTCCAGCCGAAATACGTCTTCCAGGCCATCGACGCGGGATGCGCCGCCGTGCGCGTCAACCCCGGGAACATCCGCAAGTTCGACGACCAGGTCGGAGCGATCGCGAAGGCCGCGCAGGACGCGGGCGTCTCGCTGCGCATCGGTGTGAACGCCGGCTCCCTCGACCGGCGCCTGCTCGAGAAGTACGGCAAGGCGACCCCGGAGGCGCTCGTGGAGAGCGCCGTGTGGGAGGCTTCGCTGTTCGAGGAGCACGACTTCCACGACTTCAAGATCTCGGTGAAGCACAACGATCCCGTCGTCATGGTCAAGGCGTACCGCCAGCTGGCCGAACGCGGCGACTGGCCGCTCCACCTCGGTGTCACCGAGGCCGGACCCGCCTTCCAGGGCACGATCAAGAGCGCGACCGCCTTCGGCATCCTGCTCGGCGAGGGCATCGGCGACACGATCCGCGTCTCGCTGTCCGCTCCGCCCGCCGAAGAGGTCAAGGTCGGCCACCAGATCCTCCAGTCGCTGAACCTGCGCGAGCGCAAGCTCGAGATCGTGTCGTGCCCGTCGTGCGGGCGCGCCCAGGTCGACGTCTACACCCTCGCCGAGGACGTGACCGAGGGACTCAAGGACATGACCGTGCCGCTGCGCGTCGCCGTGATGGGATGCGTCGTGAACGGTCCGGGCGAGGCTCGCGATGCCGATCTGGGCGTCGCCTCCGGCAACGGCAAGGGCCAGATCTTCGTGAAGGGCGAGGTGATCAAGACGGTTCCCGAAGCCGAGATCGTCGCGACCCTCATCGAGGAGGCCAACCGCCTCGCCGCCGAGATGGGACCGGAAGCCCCCCTCGGTACCGCCCAGGTCGTCACGGCCTGACCGCGCGGGAGACGTCGCACATGCCTGCCACCGAGGTGTCCTTCGCCGCGGGTTCGACCCGAGGATTCAGCACCGTCACCCGTGTCGGTGAGACTCCCGACGGACCCGTGGTCGTGGTCGCGTCCACGCCGTTCCACCCGGTCGACCACACGTGGCCCGATCAGCCGGGCGACACCGGCGAGATCGTCGCGGGCGACCGGCACGTCGAGGTGGCCGAGGCGGTCATGGCCGCCGTCGGTCCGGAGGGGGAGTTCGTCGTCGGCACGGACATCCCCGTGCGTCGGGGGACGGAGGGATGGACGTGGCTCGTCGGGCATCGGCTCGCGGCGTCCGCTCCCGCGTGGCTGTCGGAAGGCGCCGAGGTGGAGCTGCGCGTCGAGGAGGACCGCCGTCGCGGTCTCAGCAGCGGGCACACGGCGTGTCACCTGGCGTCGCTGGCGCTCGATCTCGCCGTCGCGGACCTGTGGCGCAAGGACCCCGGGGAGGATGCCCTCGGCACCGCCGATTTCGAAGGTCGGGCGAATCAGAGCAGCCGCATCCACGGCGACGGCAGCGTCGACGAGTACCGACTCGGAAAGAGCCTGCGCCGCGCCGGTTTCGACACCGAGGGGTTCGCTGCGTCTCTCGCCGAGCGCGAGCAGCGGATCAACGAACGACTCGCCCAGTGGGTGGCATCTGGGGCACCCAGCCGCATCGAGACGGACGGACCGACCATCGTCGACCGACGCCGTTGGCACTGCTCCCTTCCCGAGGGTGAGGCCGTGATCCTCTGCGGCGGCACGCACGTGGAGTCGCTCGCCGCGTACCGGGCCATCTCGGTCACCCTCGACCTGAGCGACCCGCAGCTTCTCGTGATGACGACCGCCGCGACACCGGCCTGATCGGGCGGGGGCGCCGCATCCGTCGCGGCCGCCGCCTCAGACCGCGAGCACGACCTCTCCCGTCGCGATGTCGGTGCTCTCCACGGTCACGCTCACCACGTCTCCCGGCCGGGCGCCGGCGGGCAGGGGAGCCGTCGCCGTGACGGGGGGATCCGCGAGTTGGACGATGGCACGTTCGCCGCGCACCTCGATCACCGTCGCCGGGAGGGTGGTCCCCACCGCCGACGAGAGCAGCGCCGCTTCGACGATGTTCAGCGTCATCGAGCCCAGTCGCGAGGCGCGCTGGCCGGACGCCTGCATGAGGGCGGGCAGATCGTGCAGCGAGCTCCGTGCCCACTCCGGTGCGGGGCGACCCGTCGCCACCTCGAGGCAGATCGCCAGGCCCCAGCGGTCGACGAGTCGTCGCAGGGGCGCCGTGACGTGTGCGTACGGGGCGCCGATGGCCGCCTGCCGGGTCTGATCCGGCGGGGTGCCGTCGAAAGCCACGTACCCCGCGCCCCGGAAGAGCGCCGCGGCGGTCTGCAGCACGGGGAGGGTGAGCGGGTCCGACCGGTCGAGCGCCGCGAGGTATTCGCCGTACGTCCCCGACACCCACGGGCGGCCCAGCACCCGAGTCTGCAGGCGGAACGTCGCGAGCGCCTCCGCATCGGGCTCGGGCATCGTCCGGAGGATCCCGACGCCGGCGTCCAGCATCAGCGCGGCGGCAGCCATCCCGGTCATGAGCGACAGCTGCGCGTTCCACTCCTCGACGGGGAGCGGGCGCCGGCGTTCGATGTCGTAGCCGCCGTCCGCCGTCTGCACGATCTCCTCGTCGGGCAGGTTCAGGCTCGCGCCGCCGCGTTCCCGCTCCTGAGCGAGGCGCAGCGCGCCGATCTCCGGCAGCAGCTCCGCGGCGCCGGGGCGGCCGCCGTCGATCGCCTCCTGAGTCGTCGCATAGTCGAGCTGCGCGCGGGAGCGGATGAGGGCCCGCTCCAGCCGCGTCTGCCGCACCGTCGCCGTCGCGTCGAGCTCGAACGTCCACACGAACGCCGGACGATCGACGCCCGGCAGCAGCGA
>DAMDKH010000019.1:0-17888 GCA_032099965.1 Microbacterium sp. | reverse complement strand
CGGCGGCCGTCGCCTCGTCGCCGGAGAGCGCGACCGCCCGAGCCGTGTGCCGTGCGGCGGACTCGACGCCCAGCGCCTGCTCCTGCAGGGCGCCGAGCACGAGCACGAGGTAGATGAACGGCACGAGCAGGATCACCCCGACGGTGATGAACTCGAGCGCCGCCGAGCCGACGTCATCCGCCACCCAGGCTCTCCTTCGGGGCATGCGCGGTCACCTCCAGGGCACCGGCGATCCCCACGAGGGCGATCACGGGGAGCGACGTGCGGATGCGCACCTCGACCTCGTCGCCCGCCACCCCGTCGACGACGGTGGCGGTGATGTCGCCGGTGTACGAGGAGCCGACGGCCCGGGTGATGACGTCCCGGGCGCGCTGCGCCCCCTCGGCGGGGCCGACGTCGGCGAGAGCGGCGTGGTACGCGCCTTCGACGGCCGCGTCGTGGACCACGTTGCGTACGTAGACCGCGAGCCCGAGCTGGAGGACGGCGAGGGTCAGCAGAGTGAGCAACGACCCGACGAGCACGAACTCGACGGGACTCGATCCCCCGTCGTCGAGGGTGAGCGGCCGCATCCGCCCGGCGCGGGGCCTCACAGCCCGGACACGCGCTGGATCGCCTGTTCGAACAGCGTCGTCAGCGCGGGACCGGCGACGGCCCAGATGATCACGACCAGGCCGGCCGTCATCAGTGTGAGTGGTGTCAGATCCCTCCACGGGGAGACTCGCCGGTCACGATCCGAACGGGTGTCGCTTCCCTCGCCCAGGCTTCCGCATAGCGGCGCGCGACCAAGCGCGCGCCGAGCCCCTGCATCTCTCCCCTATGCGGCAGGCCCATCGGCCGCTCGACTCTCCCGGAGCTCCGCAAGCTCCCCCGAGAAAGACGTAGCACGCCCTCTGCGGATTGCCTTCTCATACGCGGGGAGGATCTGATTGGCCAAGTCGCGGACCGCGCTCGGGCTCTTCAGATCCCGTTTGTAATCGAAGACGTGCCCCTCTTCCGCACGCTCTGAGAGCTCCGCGTCAAGATCGACCAAGAGGTCGGCGACGATCGTGCTGGCTATGGCCTTCAAACCATCGGCCCCGACCTCTTCCATCAACGGCCCCGGGTCGCGCGAAAACGCTGTACCTTCCTCGTCTGCAACCAGCGCTCGCTTGAACAGATAGAGCACGAAGTAGCGGGTCAGCGAATACCCCGCGAAAAGCCGACTCGTCAGCCCATTCAGCGATTCGTCGATCGCATCACCGATCGCCTTGAGCGCGGCGATACGTGGCGCGGACACCTCGGGCCTGCCGAAGATCTCGCTGTGCAGCTCGTCGAACAGGCGGTACGACTGATGACATGCCCAGGGCTGCTCAAGATCGAAGGCGAGCAGGAGCTTGGCAGCAGCCTCATTCGTGATCGTTTCCGCCGCTGTCATGCTCTCGCCGCGCTTGATCTCGTATCCCAACGTGTCACCGTACACATCGCGAAACTCCTGCTGGATGCGACGTTGGATCGTGCTGTTGGATTGAAGGTCGCGCGCGCTGACGGAGTTTTGGTTGTTGCTATGGCGAGTGATTTTCGTAGCCAGCTCCTCGTGCGGGGCCAGCTTGATAACGCGTGCAAGCAGCCGCAGGTCGTCAGTCAAGCGATGGCGATTCTCGAACAGCGTTGACAAGCTCTGGCAGCCGTTCACGACGTTGTATCCGGATATGCGCAGTGAGCGGCGATCGTCACTCAGCTCGACCGTCTCAGCCAAGATGGTTAGGCCGTTGTGGTAGAGCATGAAGTTCTTGTGCTCGTCGACCCGTCCGACGCTTTCGGCGATAGCCTTGTTCACCTTGGTCTTCCCCAGCGTCTGCCGGACGTTCCAGGCAAACAGCTCCTGGCTCTCAAGTCCACCGAGGTTGACTAGGTCTCGGGCGAGGAGCGGCGCCATGAAGACCTCCGCCTCCGGTGTGTCGTACTGAATCAGACCAAAATCGCCAAGACTAAAGCTGACCGGCTCTTCGATAGGAGGGTTATCTCCGGGCGCCACCCAGTTCTGTTGCAGATGCTCGGAATCGATCACGGTGATGTCGTCGCGGCTCTCCAAGTAGTTCCGCCCGTTGGCGTCGAGCGGCACGTTGGTGACGAAGATCCCCCTCACGGCGTACCCATCTTCGATCAGGGTCGCCGCGCCAGATGAACTGAGGAGCCCGCGAAGCTCCGGATTCCCCGTCTCGTTGATCAGGCGAGTCACACCCTCTGTGGTGCGCATCTGGTCAAGGGTGCCAGCGAACTCTTTCAGTTGGGTATCGCCCAGGGTTCGGGTCGTCTTCTGATACAACTTCGTCTGGAAAACGTCGATCCGCTCTAGATTCTCGTCGACGTAGAGTCCGTCAATTCCCTTATCGTCGGGGCCGTCGCAGATTGCGTCTTGAGCGTCCGTCTCGTCCAGACGGTAGTAGTGCTCAAGGAACCAGCCGAGGAACGCACGGGACTCCAACCGCCCAGCCACCAGGTGGTTCCCGAAGTTCGCGAGAATTGCCGGATACTCCAACGTCAGCGGTGATGTCATCGTGCTGCCTCATTTCGTTGTCAAGACCGATGCTAGTGCCGACGCGTTCCGATTCTTGGCGCTGACGATGACGGAACATCGCTCGGGCGAAGCCCCTGTCACGAGTGTGAATGCGCCCTAATCCCGCTGAGGGATCGGTGCGTCAGCCCGTCAGTGTTCCGATCGCTTCGCGAGCTAGTTGTGGCGGTTTGCACGCGGTCCGGATCTAGCCCAGAATCCTCAACATGAGCACTGTCACTCCAGAACCAACTTCGAAGCCCGTCTGCTTCGTTATCTCACCGATCGGCGAGGAGGGCAGTGACGTTCGTAAGGCCGCCGACCAGACGCTGAAGCACCTGATCCGAAAGGCGCTCGGAGATCACTACGACATCAAGCGCGGTGACGAGGACTCCAACCCGGGCTCGATCACCTCTCAGATCGTCGAGTCCATTCTCGAAGCTGATCTCGTCGTGGCGGACCTTTCTGGATTCAACCCCAATGTGTACTACGAGGTGGCAGTCGCGCACGGGTACGACAAGCCGACGGTGCACATCCAGCACCGAGATGAGCGGCCTGCGTTCGACCTGAAGGACATGCGTATTATTCGCTACAACTTGAACGATCCCGACGAACTCGAGACTGCGCAGAAGTCGCTGGCTGAGCTCGCGCGATTCGCCCGTCGTACCCCAGACAAGGTGCTCACCCCACTCTCCGACGCACGCCGCTTCATCCAGCTCGCGGACAGCCAAGACCCGATCGCTCAGAGCAATGTGGAGGTCATCGAGCAACTGCGTTCACTCCGCACCGAGGTACGCAGGGCGATTCGCCGACCATCTCCGGCCATCGCCGGGAGAGGTGCTCAGAATGACATTGGCAGTCTGCAGAGGATTCTGAATAGTGCACTTGCGCGTTCCTCCCTGCTTCCTCAGGACTTCCAGTCCGCGATCACCCCGTACACCTCATCGGAGTTCGACAGGTGGGCGCGCAGCGCCTTGAGTGAGATTACGGGCGAGTCGGACACGGATTCCCTGAACGAAGTGCTGTTTGACGCGGATGTGATGGAGGGCGCGTTCCCGGAGCCGCCCGACGACGCCTAACTACAAACCCGTCCAATCGTCAGCTCGATGACCCTCGGACGCCCACCTCGCCGTCCTTGGTTCAGCTTCCCCGGGTGCGGGTGCAGTCATGAGCCTGAACGGTGCCCGATCCCTCCGCATCAGGGTGGCGCGACGAACATGGATCCGCCCGAACCATTGGGACAGCATCAGAGCCGGCCTCGGCCCCTATCCGTCCCGCCGTCGCTTTCGATTCGCGAGTGACGCAAGAATCTCCTGCCTCTTGGTGTGCACTTCGCCGCGCTCAAATCGCACCTGTGTGAACCCCGCGAAGTTACTGGGCTCTTCCGCACCGTTCTCCAGCATGACGATCGTGTTTGAGATTCCGAGCAGACCATGAGCGAACCCCATCTCGTGCACGACGTTCTGGCGGGCGAGCTTGCGACCATCCGTGGTCTCGTCTTCGCCGGTCAAGACGATGATCGCGGCATGAGACTCGGCGATCATTCGCTCCACAACGTTCAACGTTGCCTCACTCGTTCGATCATCCGTTTCGAAGGCGGCGACGTCATACTCGGCACTCACGAAGTCGCGAACGACTTCCCACTGTTTGCTGCGGCCGTGAGCGATAAATACACGGAACGCGGTCTGTGGTGCAGGCAACTTGTCTGGGTCGATGAAGTCCTGGAAGACGGTCTTCAACGCTGTCACCAAGGACGGAAGGTCCTCGTTAATGACCGATACGTCCACCGCCGCGCCCGCGGGGTTCGAAGCAATCCGAACCGATACTTCGCCTGCCCGCAACTCAATCTCGACACTCGCCGCCCGATCGAACGCCTCGCCGAGATGCGGAGGATCGCCGTAGTCCGCACCGATGTGAGTTGTACCGTCTACATCAACTAGCTCCCTCACGTTGAACTCCGTGGAGCCGCCAGCCGCGATCTGCTCGCGTCTCGCGGCCTGCCATTCAGCGAGGTCCGACGCGGACATTCCGAGGTCACCCGGTTGAGCGTCCTGCCAATACTCGATCCAACCCTGAATTTCGGGAATCGAATAGCTTCGAATCGTTCGGTCCAGCGCTGCCACAAGCGCTCCCGACACAACGAGGGCTTGAACGTGAAAAGACTGGGATGGCATACGGCGACTGTACTGGCTCCCCGCCAACGCCTAGGACTCTCGATCTCCCAAGATTCGGTACACCTGCATGCGGGAGAGCCCGGATGCACGCGCGATCTCCGTCGGCGTTAGGCCCGGCTCGCCGGCGGCCGCCGCGCGGATCGCTTCGTCACGCTCGGTGCGCCAGGTCGCGAGCTGCGCGACGGCCTCGCGGATGCGCTCGGCGGGGTCAGCGGCCACGCCGCGCTCCCAGGACTGCGACGACGAGCGCCGCGATGCTCACCACGAGCGCGGCGATGCTGATCGTTCCGATGAGCAGTTCCATCTCGGTGTCCCTTCGGTATGGTGGAGGGAGTCGGCCCCGAGATACTTGCGTTATCTCGGGGCCTTCCTCTGTCAGTCGCGGCGTCGGTTCCGTTTCGCGGTCTGCCAGAGGATTACCGCTGTGACCAGATTGACCACGGCGGTGAGGATGCCGATGATTTCCATCGGTTCCTCCCTCCTGTCGGACACCTTGCCCGACCTCTACAGTGTAACATCGCGTGACACATAGTGCAACATGGTGTGACCCCGACGCACGGCGGTTGGGGCAACTCGGCTAGTGCGCACCATCGACGAAGTCGACCACAGTCATCTCCGCGACCTGGATCATCGGGAGCGCGCCGATCCCCCACTCCCCCCGAGAGTCGAGGGAGATGAACCCCGCGGCGTCGATCCCGATCACCTTCTGCCGCCCAGGCACCGGAGCGTCGTCGTCGAGCGCGCGGATCGGTTCGCCGACCGACGCTCGGAAGCTCCGCCCGTCATGCCGGAAGGTCGCGGAGATCACCCCCGCGTGCACGTAGAGCGCGTCCTGCTCGACACCAGGGCGCATGCCCGAGAGTTCGCGCGGCGCCGCCACGGCTCGGTAGTCCGGGTGCAGCCCGGAAGAAATGAGCCCGTGGCACGGGCCGCCGCGATGCCTGTAGGTCATGCCGTGAGCCTAGGCGTCGACAGCCACCGAGAGCACCTGTCCGTCGGGCGATCTAGAATCGAAAGCCTCGGCCGGAGGAAGGAACGCCCGGCCATGCCCTCGCGAGGACTCTCGCCCACCGTGAAGCTCAGCGTCACCCTCGACGCGATCTGCTCACGCAACCGGTACACCCGCGACCCCGAGCCCGTGCTCGCGGAGCTGCGCGCCACCGCAGGTGAGCGCACCGACGTGCTCGCGGAGGCCGTCGGCACGTGGGTGGGGTACTTCGAGGACGGTGACACGATCATCCTCTGCACGGCGTTGCGCGCGTTCCGAGACCTCGAACCGTGGATTGCCCTCGGGCGGTTCCGCCGTGGCCTTCCCGCGCATCGCGCGCCGGCGCCAGGGGCGCGCGCTTGAGGCTGCACCGGATGTGGCGGCTGGCGGAGACACTCAGAGTGTGAGGCACCGCCAGCCTGGCGGGCCCGGCGGGATAGAGACGCCGCGTCATTGAGGCGCCCCACGGACCCGGCTTGACCGTATGCGCGCCCCGTGGACACGCGAGGGGGCTTGACGTCGTGGAGGCGCACGCCGGGGTCCATCCGCACGCATGCAGCCCCCGGCAACGCCGAAACTGTGCGATGGTGAGCAGACCACATAAGCGGTCAGCTTGGTCGTGGCTCTCGGGGCGGGTATCCGTGGTGATCGGAGGCCCCAGACATGGGTTATTTCATTTACGACAGTCGGACCAAGACGGAGATCGAGGACAGGGCGCTGACGCACCTGCAGCTCGTGATGACGTCGAAGCTCCGGCGCGGCGAACCGTTCGCGTTCTCCTGGAGAGACGACGTCACGATCGGCGACGGACGTACGACCGTGTGGGTGACGCCGAGCAGCGCTCTCGTGTTCAAGTACGTCGGCAGCCGCCCCCCGAAGGTCAACCCGCACTGGACTGATGCGCTGGCGTACACCGCCGGCATGACGACCGGGCTGTACCTCGTGCACGAGCCCGCGAACGGCTCACCAGCCTTCGAGCCCAAACGCGCAGACCGAATAGTGACGCCGTGACGCTTCCCGCACGAACGGCCACCGCGCACCTGCCGACCCCTAGCCTGGGGACATGACGAACGCTGAGACGATGGAGCGTTCTGCGCTCAAGTTGAACGGGGAAGAGTTCTTCCTCGCGCAGGAGCAAGACCTCGATGACCTGCAAATGCGCATCGAAGATGCCATCGCGGGCGCTGGCCGCTTCGTCGAATTCGTCGTCGTCGGCAACCGACGGGTCCGCGCTCTCATCACCCCCCGCAGCAGAGTCACGATCACCGTCTCGACCGTTCAGTTCGACCACCGCGACACGGGCGACCTCGAGTTCCCGTACGGCGGCCACTTCGACATGCTCTGAGCCGACACCCGCTCGCGGTGGACGCGTGCTGGAGGGACGCTGGGCATCGCGAGGACCGCGACATGTGCGCGGCGCGACGGCGTGCGCGACATCAAAGCCGACGACATGCCCGCCCTTGAAGCGAAGGTGCCCGACGGGTGGCAGATGCTCTCCGTGCGCAAGGCCTAGCCCCGATCCGCGTGCGGAAAGGGCGAAGTTCTAGTCGGTGATCAAGCGGCGTTCGAGGTACGCCGTCTGCACAGCGAGAAAGTCCTGCGAGGCGGAGTTGCGGTGGATAGCCTGCAATCCCTCTTGGTAACGCACCTCGACGCTCGCCATGTGCAACCGTACGTACATGGCGGCGATCTCCGGATATAGCAGTCGCACCACGTCGTTGACGCCAGCCTTCCGGGGCTGACCGGGCACCACGCGGCCCTGGTGGGCGGTGACGTACCGATCCTCGAGCGTGAGCCAGGCCGCCTTCTTCTGCAGCCGGGCGAGGTCGTCGAAGATGGGGTCGGTCATGATTGCGGCACGCACCATGTGGTAGGCCGAGTAGAAGTAACAGACGGCGAACCAGTCGTCACCCTGATTCCACAGCAGCTCCGCGGTCTCCTTCATCGAGACTGCCCGACGCAGGCAGCCCTCTTCGGTGCGGATGCTGCTTTCGCTCATGCGAAGCTGAACTGCGGCATGAACTCCGCAGTCGCCCTCTCACGATCAAGCCGTTCTGCGAAAACGTACGAGAGTACGGCCTCGTCGGCGAAGAGGTTCTCCACCTCGAACAACTCGTGCAGAGCGTCGGTCTGCGCCCGGTCGTCGTTCGATCGCAGGACGATCGTCATCGTTGCGTGGTAGGTTCGCGGATCGAGCTGGACCTCGAGTGCCCGCAGGTTGTCACGACCAATCGCGTTGAGACTCTGCTCCCCGATCGAGATCGTCAGCGCCTGGAGCTCGTCGAAAGCGGTCATGTTGCTCATATTACACATTTCCGACACCCGCAAGCTGGACACGCGAAAACCCCCCACCCGGCCGGAGCCGAATGGGGGGTCTGTGTCAGAACTCGATGTGGTCGGTGTCATCGGTGCCGGTGTCGGCGCCGTCGTGCATGGCGCGCCACTGGCGTCGGGTGAGGCCGGTCGCGTTGCCGTTGATCTGAGCGACGACCGCGTGCGCGGGTGCGGATCCGGCACCGATCTTGCGGAGCCACTCGTCGACGGCGGGGATCGCCATGACGCGCGCGATGGCGGCGCTGATCGCGGCGAGGGTCGCGAGTGCCGCGGTGGCCCAGGCGATGACCGGGCCGGGCACGACGTCGGCGACCGCGTCGACGATCTGCGGGGCGACGATGACGATCGTCGCGAGGATGGCCGCGCCGCCTACGATGACCTGCACGGCGGTGCGGATCGCTCGCTGCAGCGGGAACCAGATCTTGGTGAACATCAGACCTCCTAGGTCTTCTTGGGGTTGAGGGTGTCTTCCAGGTCGTCGGGCAGCGCGTCCGGGGTGACGCCGCTGGAGCGCAGCCGGAACGCCAGCAGCCCGGCGTAGCTCTGCCATGCGATGCGCGCCCGGCGCTCAGCGTCGGCGCGCTCCTGCTCGGCCTTCTCACGGGCGAGAGCGGCGTCGCGCTGGGCGATGATGTCGTTCTTCCGGTTCGACTCACGCGTCGAGACGCCGCGGCGGACCTTGGAGACGATGTCGGCGATCTCGCGCGCGAACGCACCGAGGCCACCTGCCCCGAGGACGGCGACGATGATGGTGACGAGGCTGACCTTCTCCACGCCTACTCCTCTCGTGGAGCGACGTTGCCCGTTCGCCTCCGTAGTGCTTCCGCGATGCGGTCGGTGAATCCGTGCACGTTCGGGTCGGTGCCGAAGATCTGAAGCTCGATGTAGCGGCGGAACATCTGGATCGTCGCGTACAGCACGAGGGTGGTGGCGACGCCGGCGACGGCGGACTGGAAGAGTGTCCCGCCGAGCACGACGAAGTACATCGCTCCCCCGACGATGCCGGCGACGCAGGCCGGCGGTTCGAGCACCCAGATGCGGGAGACGCGGCCGACCATTCCGAGGCCGCCGCCGACGAGGAGGAACGCGGCCCACATAGGTACGAGCCAGTCCGCGCCCGACAGCTCTCGCTCGACGCTCTCCGGCGTCCAGAACAGGGCGTAGCAGCCGCCGATGAGGATGATGAAGTACGCGACGATGTCGATGATGCGGATGATCGCCTCGAGCACACGCCGCTTCTCCTGCGGCACCGGAAAGCGCTCCATCACGATCCCAGACGTCGCGCGGCCTCGTCATTCACCGCGTCGGCAATGGCCTCGTAGTCGACCGCCGCGGCGCCGCCGACGCCGGCACGCTTCACGATCGCCTCGACCTGCTCGACGGTTACCGCGCCGATCCGGTTGGGGATCGAGGCGAGCCCGCCGACGACGGCGATGTGGTCGTTGATCGCGAGGTGTCCGGGTCGACCGTGGGGGTCGAGCTGCTCGGCGAGCTTGCGGAGCGCTTCGATCTCGGCCTGATTGGTGATGTGTCGCTTCGTGCCGCCGGAGATGTCCCAGATGCGGGTGTCGCCGGGGCCGCCGGTGTTGGCGAGAGGGGGAATGCTCATGGTGTCTCTCCTGACTGGTGCGATGGATGCGGGGGCGGCCGCGGCCGGCGCGATTCGCCAGGTGCCGCCGTCGTTGACGAGCTCGACGACCTCGTGCCGGTGGTTGTCGCGCTCCAGGAAGTACTCGAAGTGCCACGGCTCGACGAGCGTGCGGCGTCCGTTCACGACCCGGTAGACGGTCTGAAACCACCCGTGGTCGTTGAGCCGGCCGACGTCGCGCTCGTCGGTGTCCTTCGCGCGCCCCTTCTGGTGCACACTCGGCGCGTCCGGGCTGAGAGCGATCGGCGCCCAGTCGCCGCCGCGCAGGTGTGTGAGGTAGCGCTGGTAGTGCCCGTTCTGGGTCTCCCAGTCCCGGCCAGCCTCGGTGATCTGCTGCGGGTGTCCGAGTGCCCGGTCGATGCGCGCCTGGCTCTTCGCTGCCTGCTCTTCGAGCCAGCCGCGGCCGTGGCCGAGGTCGACGCGGATCATCATGCCGCCCATGCCTCCCCCTCTCTCACGCCGTGGTGCTGTTGGTGATGTGCCCGCGCTCCGCGAGCGCCGTGAGCAGCGAGGTGAGCGCAGCGTTGCCGCCGCGCGAGCCGGTGACTGCCGGGGGCGCCTGGGTGAGCCAGGGGTTGTCGACGACGATCGACCCGGTCGCGAGGATGAGGCCCGCGAGTGACCCCGCCGCGTAGGCGCCGGAGATCTTGTTGTCGGCGATCACCGCCCCCGTCACCCCGTCGGTGGACAGGTCGATTGCGCGGATTGCCGAGCCGCCGCCCTGGATGAACAGGTTGTCGACGATCGTCCAGCCGCCGGAGACGCCGGGCACGGTCGTGCCGGTGTTGCCTGCGCGCACGTGGTAGCGGTTCGCCGCACCCTTGCCGACGTTGCGGATGGTGTTGCGGGCGATGACGAGTGTGCTCGTTCCGGGGTTGATCATGATGCCGTCGGCTCCCGCGTCGACGATGAGGTTGTCGATGATGGTGAGTCCGATCACCGGGTTGCGGGTGGTGATCGCGCTCGAGCCGCCCGGGCTGCCCCAGATGGTGTTGCCGCGGATGACGTAGTCGCGCAGGTTCTCCTCGGCGAGGGTGATGACGTGGGAGCCGTAGGTGCCGCGGAACACGTTGTCCTGGATCACGATGCTGTGGGCCCGGGAGGTGAGCCCCTGGAAGCAGTTCATGACGGTGTTGCCACTGAAGGTGATCCCATCGCCGGCGGCGTGCGTGTCGATGCCTGCCGCGGTCGTCTCGGACAGCGCCATCCCGGACACGGTCACGTTGTGCGGCATCCCGTACGTGTCACCCATGGTCGTGAAGCCGTGCCGCACGCGGGAGATCGCTCCGCCTGTGACGGTGACGTTCTGGCAGGCGCCGCGCAGGTAGATGGCGTAGCCGGCGAGCCCGTTGGGCACGTCGTCGGTGAGATCGCGGGCGGTGTACCCGGTGACGGTTACATCGCGGGAGGTATTGATGCCGAGGCCGAAGCCACCGAACTGCTCGACGTCGACGTTGCTGAGGGCCACCTTGTCGCAGTAGTCGACTCGGATCGCTCCGGTGCCCAGGGTGGGGTTGCCGACGAGCGAGAGGTCGGAGACGGTGACGCCGCGGAGGGGGTTGATCTTCGAGATCTTCGCCGTGTTCGCGGTCGTGTAGATCCCGTCGAGCGCCGCCCACGACCCGACGACAGCGCCGTAGAGGTTGATGGTCGTACCGGCGACGGACTTCACACGCAGCATCTCGCCGGACTTGTACCCGGCATCGGTCGACGTGTACGAGAACGCGTCGTGCAGCACGATGAGGTCGCCCGCGGCGATGCCGGCCGCGCTGGCGACGACGATGCTCGTGGCGCCCGGGCCGACGTTCTGCGCGACGGTGGCGACGCCGGCGGTGATCGACCCAGTCGCGACGATCGCGGCCGCGCCGGTGCCGGTGTGCTTTATCGTGGTGACACCCTTGCCCTTGCCGGCAATCGACACCGGGCCGTTGACCTGCACGGCGCCGGTCTTGATCTCCCCGGCGGGCAGGTCGAGGGGCTTGCCCAGCGCGACTGCCGCGTTGAGTGCGGCCTGCAGTCCGGCCGTGTTGTCGGCGCTCGTCGAGCGCACGCCGAAGTCGGCGGCGTCGATGCGATCCGAGACGTTCTGGAAGGTGTCGCGGAACGCCTGCCCGGTGAAGGAGTCCTCGGCCGCGAGCCACTCGCCGACGGCCTGGTCGGTCGGGACCTGGTCGGGGTTCGAGAAGCCTCGCGGCCCGCGGATGCCCTGAGGCCCCTTCAGGTTCGCAATCGAAACACGCTCCATGTCAGCTCACAATCTCGAGGATGCCGGTGCCGGACGAGGCCGGATCGTTGGGGTCGCCAGGGTCTTCGCCCGGGCCTGCCGCGTTGAGGTAGAAGCCCTTGTAGCCCGCCGGCGGCGGGTCGAGGGAGACGAGCACCGTCGACGGCGACAGCGGCGCATCGGGCAGGTCTCCGAGCGATCCGCCGGTGATCGGGACGAAGAGCCTGTAGCCGAGCACGTCGTAATGCGTGAACCGGCCACCGTCCTTCAAATGCTCGATCGACACCGTGTACCAGACCTCGGGCACGACGCCGTCGGTGGGCTGCAGGTCGACAGAGAAGGTGCCGTCCGCAGCCGGGTAGACGGTCACGGGCTCGGACGAGAAGAGCGTGCGGCCGAGGGTGCCCGCACCGGACGGCGTGAAGATCACGGCCGGATCCTTGTCGGCGAGCGTGCGCAGCCCAAAGTCATTCAGTTCGCCGTTGACGTATACCATCGCCCACCCCTTGTATGTATTTACGTTTGTCACTACGCTGATCCCATGGTCAAGCAGCCGATGGTCCCCCGACAGGTGCGAGTACCGGCCGAGCTCTGGAATACTGCGAAAGCCGCAGCCGAGCAGAACGACGAAACGATCAGCGACGTCATCCGCCGCGCTCTCGAGAACTACGTACGGAGGAACCGATGAAGACTCGACTGGCGATCTTGGGCGTCGCGCTCGCGCTCGTGCTCACGGGGTGCGCCAATGGAGCGGGCGCGAGCGGATCCGGCGAGGGCGGCCAAAGTGCCCAGCAGCAGGCCGCAGAGGCAACCCCGACGCCGACCGAAGCGGCAGGGCCGCTCACTGCCACGACTCCCGAGGCCCTCCCCGCCGAAGACGCAGATGCCTCGTTCCTGCGGTACGTCGCGGACGAACTCCCGCCTGCCACCTCGATCGCTGACGCGTCCGATGCGCAGCTGATCGCCGCGGGCCACGACGCGTGCGAGCAGGTTTCTGCCGGCGTCCCGTGGGAGAACATTCGACTCGTGGAGGGCGAGGAACCGAGCGCGCAGGGGTACTACCTCGACTCGTCGGCGATTCTGAACGGCGCCCTCTACTTCTACTGCCCCGACCTGATCCCCAAGGTCGACTAGATCGCGCGGTACAGGTTCCCGCTACCGTCGGAATAGACCATCCCCACGGGCGCGTTCCCGACGGAGGCCCTCGGAATCGTTGGCAAGCCGCTGAGGGCGATGCCCGTCTTCTGAAGGTAGAACGTTCGTCCGCCCCCGGAGATGCTCACGCCGCCGTCGTTGACGACGATGAAGTGCCCGAACGCGTAGAACCCGAGGTAGCCCGAGCGGCCGTCGATGACGTGGTCGCCGACCTTGATGGCGCCGCCGCCGAGCGACGGATCCAGAACGATGGCGCCGGCCTGGATCTTGCCCCCACCGGTGACGTTGATGTTGCCGGTCACCTCGACGTTGCCGGTGATCTTCCCGGCGCCTACGAACTCCCACGGCCCGTTCTGGGTGAGCTTTCCGGTGACGGTGACGTTCCCGGTGATCGAGCCGTTGCCGGTGAACGTCCACGGGCCTTCGAGTCGGAAGGTCCCGGTGACGGTAGTGGTGCCGTCGATCTGCAGGGTGCCGACGATCTCTACGCTGCCACCGGAGTCGACGCGGAGGGTGCCTCCGATGAAGCGCATGCGACCTTTAGTGATGGAGCTGCTCTCGAGGAACGCGCCTGATTCGAGGCGTTCGACGCGGCGTACGAGGCGCTTGATCCAGCCCCAGATGTCGTTCAGGTCACGAGCCACTTTGTACCTCCGTGGTGATCTCTAGTCCGAAGGAGCCGGATGCTGCGATGACGCGGACGGCATGGATGCCGTCGGGGAACACGTTGTGTCCGCGCGTCTGCAGGTTCCATCCCCTACCGGTTGCGGCGTGGGTGGGTGGGTAGTCGTCTGAGGCAGTGAACTTCTCGACGGTCCACTGCACGATCGGTTGCGAGTCCTCCGCGAACCACGCGTTGGTGGCCGCCTGCAGGCGCGCTCCGGTGAGGTCGGAGAAGCTGCGCTTGGCGTCGCGGATCGGGATGGTGAACGGCGGGCCGCCGGCGTAGGCAACGGGCTGGTCTTGGCCGTTGCCTTCCCCGAGCCCCTGTCCGCCCGTGATCTGCGTGGCGCCGTCGATGCGGTAGTGGATGCCGCTGAGCGGCGAGTCCTCGGCCTGCAGGTGGAAGGAGCTCGACCCGACCGACACCCGAGTGGCGACGATCGTCTCGAAGCGCAGCTGCCGGGAGGCGGTGAGGTACGGGCGGAAGAAGATCTCCACCCCCTCTTCCTCGATCTGCGTGAGGAGGTCTTCGATGGTCAGCTTCTTCCAGTACTCCCACGTCTGCGTGAAGGAGCCGGAGCCATCGGCGGGGAGGTCGATGGGGTAGTTCCACTCGGGCGACCACTGCATGAAGCGGGCGAGGATGGCGCGCACGGCGCCGGAGTAGGAGCGGTTGGTGACGGTCAGGGTGCCGAGCGTGTAGCCGCTCAGGGGGTAGGTCATCCGCCACAGGGACTCGGCGCGCACGAGCTCGACGGCAGTGACGGTGACGGCTTTCGCGTCGTCGGCGTAGTCCCATCCTTCGACCTTCCACGCCCCGAGCACCTCGGTGCCCCAGCGCAGCGCGATCAGGCGGGCGTTGGGCCGGAACAGCGACGCGATGCGCAGCCCGGCCAGGGGGCGTTCGTCGTCGTCGGTGCGGAACACCCAGGTGCTCGAGCCGGTGCCGCCGATGTTCGTCGACCACTGGCAGCCGTCGGCCAGCGGGAACACCTGGGAGACCTCGTCGCCGGTGTTCGCGTCGTGCACCCATAGTTCGAGCGGCATCCGTGGCCCTCCTCAGATGTAGGTGTCGGTGATGCGCACGAGCCCCGCGGTGGAGAGCGTGTGCTGCCAACGCTCCCCCGGCGGGACGGCCCAGAGGTTGCCGACGCCGACGTCGAAGACCTCGACGTCGTTGCGGAACACGCGGCCGCGGCGCAGGTCGACGGTGTGGGTGCCGCCCGCGGGCGCCCCGGCGACGGCGAACACGCCGCCGGGTGAGGTGATCGTGTACGCGGCGGGCGCGTTGGGGATCTCGATCACCGGGTAGGCGGGGAAGTTGCCGCGGTGGCTGACCGGGATGGCCCGGTCCGTGCCGGCGCGGGGGAAGGTCTGCTCCTCGCCGTAGCGCCGGGGATCGGCGCACGTGATCTGCACCTGGAACGCGGCCTGGTAGAGGCGGGGCCTCACCCGGTGCCCGGGGTCGGCGGTGGCGAGCATCGCGCGGCCGTCCGCCCACCGGGTCATCCCGAGGTGCGTGACGGTGATGCGCTCCCGCTGCCCTGAGAGGAGACCGGTGACCGACTCGCTCTCGTGTACGAGCTCGCTCTCGGTGGGCGCGAGCACCCACCCGTCGATGGTGATCACGCGCGCGCCGAGGTACACGGGGGCGTCGTGCTCTCCGTGCTCGACGGCGCGCGCGAGCGCCTCGCGGCGGGTGGTCGCAATCCCCGCCCACCCCTGGAACCCGTCAGGCCCGACGAACAGGCCGTACGGCCGTTCGAGGTCGCGGGGGCGGCCGAGGATCTCCCGACCCGCGGTGTGGATCTGCAGCACTCGACCGCCCCCTTCTGTCATGTCCGCGCGCGGCTGGCGACCGAGTTGAGTCGCTGCCCAGCCATCTCCACCGCCTCCTCGGGCGGCAGGTGCGCGAAGTTGTTGTTCTGCGTGATCGACGGGCCTCCCCCGCCGCCAGCGCCCGACGCCGAGCCGGTGCTGGTCGCGGTGGCGGCGACGGTCGCCGAGACGGTCTCCATCGCGTTCTGCGCCTTTGAGGAGGCGTTGCGCGCCATGTCGACCAGTGAGGTCGCGAACGTATCCGCCTTCTCGTCGACGCCGTCGATCGACCCCTGGACGATGTTCACGCCGCCGCGGTGCATGCGCCGCGACGGGGAGTGAATGTCCCAGAAGTCCGTGAACGACTCCCACGCCGAGGAGGCGAGGTCGCCGATCGCGTCGCCGATGTTGCCGACCATCGACAACAGCCCGTCGATGATGCCCTGGACGATCTGCACGCCGAGGTCGAGCCAGTCGACTTCGGTGAGCCCGGTCCAGATCGCGTCGATGATCTGCGGCAGCATCTCGAGGATCTTCGGGATCGCTTCGATGAGGCCGGTGATGATCGACACGACCAGGGTGATGCCCGCCTCGATCAGCTGCGGGAGCATCGTCAGCAGCCCGGTGATCAGCTGCAACACCAGGTCGATCGCGGCGGTGATCAGCTGCGGGAGCGCTGCGATCAAGCCAGTCACGAGCGAGAGCAGCAGCTGGACGCCGGCCTCGATGATCATCGGCAGGTTGTCGATGATCGCCTGCAGCAGCCCCATGACGAGGTCGAGGGCGGCGGTGAGCAGCATCGGCAGCGCCGCCACGATCCCGGTGATCAGCGCCATGAGCAGCTCGATGCCGCCCTGGATGATAGTCGGGAGGCTCGAGATGATCGCGGCCAGCAGCCCGCTCACGAGCTGCAGCGCGCCCTCGACCAGCAC
The DNA here is from genome assembly GCA_032099965.1 of Microbacterium sp. Lineage (GTDB taxonomy): Bacteria > Actinomycetota > Actinomycetes > Actinomycetales > Microbacteriaceae > Microbacterium. The sequence continues at coordinate 1,419 of DAMDKH010000019.1, read as the reverse complement.
GGGCAGTGCCGAGATGATCCCCTCGAGCAACGCCGTCACGAGTTGGATCGCAGCGTCGATGATCGCGGGCAGGTTCGCCACGAGCGCGTCGACGAGGCCGTTCACGAGGCTGAGCGCCCCGTCGACGAGCAGCGGCACCGCGGTGATGAGTCCCTGCACGAGGGCCTGGACGATGGAGATCGCCGCGGTGATGAGCTGCGGGATCGCAGCCAGGATGCCGTTGACGATCCCGGGGACGGCCTGCACGACCGCGTCGATCAGGGTCGGGAGTGCCGCGACGACCTGGTCGACGATCCCCGTGATTCCCGAGACGACACCAGAGACGTCACCACCGGACAGCGCGAACGCGCCGAACGCGGCCGCCGCGATGCCGAGCGGGCCACCCAGCAAGCCCAGCCCGCGCGTGAGCCCGGGCAGCAGCGACGCGAGCGGGCCGATGCGGGCCAGCACGCTCGCCAGTCCCCCGGCCCCGAGCGCTGCGAACGCTCCCCCGAGCGGGGCGAGGACGGGAAGGTACTCCTTGAGACTGGACACCAGCGTGCTGCTGCCGTCTCCGATGCTGGTGAAGAACCCGGTGAGGCGGTCCATGATCGGACCGGTCCACGCGTTCCACGCCTGCCCGATGCCGACAGCGCGCTCCTCGAGCGGGCCGAGGGCCTTCGTTGCGGAGTTGATCAGCGGGCCGAGCTTGGAGAAGAACGACCCCTCGTCCAGGCCGCCGAGCGCGTTTCCGCCGACGCGGCCCATCGCGGCGAAGAAGTTCTTCGTCGCCCCGGGGACGGTCTTACCCATCTCGTCCGCGACGGTTCCCGCGGCGGCGGTCGCGGCCTTCGAGAACGTCTCGAAGTCGACCTTGCCCTCGGAGGCCATCTTGAAGACTTCGCCGGCGGTGACGCCGAGAACCTTCGCGAGCTCCTGGTAGATCGGGATGCCCTTGTCGGCGAGCTGCCCGATGACGTCGTTCTGGACGCCGTTGGCCTGGGTGGCGGCCTTGTTGAAGATGGACCCCATGTCCTCCATCGACAGGCCCGCCGCGGAGGCGTTGTTGGCGATGGACTTGAGGTGGTTCTGCAGTTGCTCGCCGGGTTTGATCCCTGCGGCGACGGCGGCCCCGGCGACGGTGGCGGCCTCGCCGAGTCCGAACGCGGTACCCTTCACCGACGCGGACGCGTCGGCCATGATCGCCTTGATCTCGCCGGCGTCCTTGCCGAAGCCGCGCAGCTTCGCCTGGGCGGTGTCGATCGCGTTGAGGCGACCGAAGCCCTTCCCGAGTGCGACGCCGATCGCGGTCGCTGCGACGGTCGCGGCCCCGGTGGCGGCGGACTGGATGCCTGCGCCGAGCGCCCGTCCTGCGGCCGAGCCGACGCGGTCCGCAGCCGAGACGACCGACGACAGCGCCGAGGCGGCGCGGCCACCGAT
>DAMDKH010000018.1:0-18805 GCA_032099965.1 Microbacterium sp. | reverse complement strand
TGGGCCTGCTGCTCGGCGATGCGGGTGCGTGCCTCGGCCTGCTTGACCTGCTCGATGGCGGCGGCTTCGGCAGCACGCTCGCGCGTGTAGAGCTCGGCCTGGGCGCGGGTCTCGGCCTCGTACCGCTGCGCGTCCGCGACGCGCTTGACGTCGGCGTCGAGCTGGGCCTGCCGGTTCTCGGCCTGCTGCTGCAGCACTGCCTGCTGCGCCTGCTCGCGGGCGAGGTTCTCGGCCTGCTCTGCTTCGGCGCGCGCCCGGCCGATGCCGGCGTTGGCGTTGGCGGTGTTCGTGTCGAGCGCGGTCTGCTCGATGAGGTTCGCCTCCTGGTTGGCGATGAACTTCTGGTTGATCGCGCGGTCGGCGTTGGTCTGCGAGATCTCCGCGGCCTGGCGCTTCGCCTGGATCTCGGGCGCACCCAGCGACTGGATGTAACCGACCTTGTCGGTGATGCCCTTGATCTGGAACGAGTCGAGGATGAGGCCCTGCTCGGCGAGCTCCTGGGAGACGTCGGCGGCGATCTGGTCGGAGAACTTCTTGCGCTCCCGCATGAGTTCGACGACCGACAGCGTCGCGACGATGCCGCGGAGAGCGCCCTCGAGCTGTTCGGTGGTGAACTGCTCGATGGCCTTGTCCTGCGAGGCGAAGCGCTCGGCCGCACGGCGCACGTACACCGGGTCGGAGCCGATCTTCACGATGGCCACGCCGTCGACGTTCAGCGTCACATTGTCGAGCGACTGCGCCTCGGCGTTCAGCGACACCTGGCGCGATCGCAGCGAGATGATCTCGTGGCGCTGCGTGATCGGGTTGACGAGCGACTTGCCGTTCACGATGACCGTGACGGGCGACTCCTCGATCTCGGGGCGGGTCGTCGTGGTGCCGTCGGCGTTCACCGACGCGACCGTGCGCTGCACCTTCTGCTTGCGCCCAGAGATGACGAGTGCCTCGTCGGCGCGCGCGACCTTGATCCAGCTGCGTGCGAACAGCAGCAGGATCAGCAGGACGACGACGACGACGGCGATCGCGATGCCGACGATGACGAGGATGCCGATGATTCCGGCGATCTCCATGGATAGACCTCCCTGTTCCCCCCTCGGGGGCGGTCCGGGCCCGGCGTCGTGCCGGGCTCTCAGGGTCCACCCTGCCAGACGGGCGCGCCCGACGCCCGGGGCAGAGCTGCCCGCGTCAGGAGCGGCGGAGCTTGTCGGCGAGGGTGCGGAGCGTGCGCAGCTCGTCGTCGTCGAGGGCCGACATGCGCGCGGCGATCGAGCGGCCGTGCACGGTCGCGATGGCCCGGAACGCGCGCGCTCCCGACTCGGTGGCGCTGATCAGAGCGCCGCGTCCGTCTTCGGGGTCGGCGCACTTCGCCACGAGCCCGCGCGTCACCATGCGGTCGACGAGACGCGAGACGCTCGGCTGGCTGATGAGCATGTTCGCGGTGATGTCGCGCAGGCGCGCGGTCATGTCGGGGGACCGGGTGACGGTGAGCATCACGTCGTACTCGGCCTGCGTGAGGTCGCTGCCTTCGAAGTCGGCGAGCATGTCGTGGAAGACCTCGTGCTGCGCACGGAACAGACTCTCCCACGCGGCGAGGGCGAGCTTGCGATCGGTCATCCTCTCAGGATACCGGCCGCTTCCCGGCAGCAGTAAGGGCCGGTCGGAGAGGCGTCCGGCCGGCCCTTGTCCCTTGCACCAAGAGTGTCCTGCAATCACATGCGGTGGATGCCACAGCAAACATTCACCGTGCGATCACTGTATAACGGCGAGATAACGAATGCAACGGTTCGATCACGAAATCTCCCCGCGGAGCGGCGGAGTGGGTCGCTGCGGCCGTCGGGGCAGCGATCTTCCGCAGGGAGGTGCCATCTCGTCGTGGAGTTTCGGCTTCGGGTTGACCGCGAGGCGATCGACCTCGTAATCTGCTCGGTACGGCCAGTTCTAAACGTTTAGGTTTTCGAGCCGCATCCCGAATGATCATGCAAAGGAGCCGATCACATGCTCACGATCCGTACCCGAGCCGCAGCCGTCGCCGCGGTCGGCGTCGTCGCCGTCGCGCTCGCCGGCTGCGTCGGAACATCCGACGCGACATCCGCCGACGGAGACATCACCCTGACCTGGTGGGGGTGGAACAACTTCCAGTACGAGCAGGTGATCGAAGAGTTCGAAGCCGCCAACCCCGGGATCACCGTGGAGTACAAGAACTACGCGTTCGACGACTACGTCACGGCCCTTCGCCCGGCTCTCACCGGCAGCGACGGACCCGATGTCTTCCAGATGCAGCCCGGCGCGCTCGTCACCAACTTCGGTCCGCTCGCGGTCGACCCCTCGGAGCACATGGAGTCCGTGCACGGGGCGGACTGGCAGGACCTCTTCTACCCTGCCGGCCTGGAAGCGCTGCAGGCCGACGGGGAGCAGGTCGCGCTCCCGAACTACATGAGCGCCGCCGGCCTCGTCTACTACAACGCCGACATCCTCGAAGAACTCGGCCTCGACGTGCCCAGCGATCTCGACCAGTGGGAAGCGGACTGCACGACGATCGTCGAGGCCGGATACGCCTGCCTCGCGCACGGCGCGAAGGACGGCTGGGTCAACGAGGACGTGTTCCTCTCCCTGGCGAACAGCGTGTCTTCCGGACTCGTCTACGAGGCGATCGAGGGGGAGGCCTCCTGGACGGATCCGGACCTCGTCGCCGCGATGACCGCGTGGGGATCTCTCTTCACGAACGGCATCGTCGCCGAGGGGGCGACCGCCATGGCCGAATACCCCGACGCGTTCTCAGCGTTCCTCGAGGGGAATGCCGCCTTCATCGCCCTGGGCACCTGGAACACCTCGCAGACGATGACCGCTGCGGGCATCGCCGAGGCGCAGAAGGGCGTCAGCACGCCCGTCGACAACGTCTTCCTGTCGGCGCCGTTCCCGGCCGCGGAGTCGGGTGGGACACCGACCAGCCCCTTCGGCGGACCGGACAACGGCTGGGCGGTCGCAGCGAACACACCGTCGGAGGAGGCGGCACTCACCTTCCTCGACTTCCTCACCACCGGGTACGGGCAGGAGAACCAGGCCAGCGGCGGCAACATCCCGGCCGTGCGCGACGTCGCGGTCTCGACGGACGACGTCGTGGATCCGAGGCAGGTCGAAGACATCGAGCGCCAGCAGGCGAGCATCGACGACCTGGTCGGACCGCGCCAGATCCCCTACCCCGATCTGGACGCGGCACTCGTCGATGCGCTCTCCCAGGTCGCCGCGGGCAGCGCCACTCCGGAGGCCGCACTCGAGAGCGTCGAGTCCGTGTCAGCCGGTCTTGACCGCGACTGATCCATCCGGGACGCGCTCGATGTTCGAGCGCGTCCCGGACCGCACGCGACTCCGCAGCCACGAGAGGAACGACATGACGATGGCAGCCTAACGGGGGCCCGCAGCCGGGCGGAGGCCGGTTCGGGCGTACCGCTCCCTGCAGAAGTGGATCTGGGCGGTACCGGCACTGATCCTCGTCGGAGGCGTCATCCACGCGGCGATCCTCGCGAACGTGTCGTACTCGACTCTCGACTGGAACGGCGTCTCCACCGACGCCGAGAGTGTCGGCTTCGGCAACTACATCGCCCTGGTCACCGATGCGACGTTCCTCACCGCGCTGCGCAACACCCTGGCGTTCGCCGTCGGCACGGTCTTCATCCAGATGGTGCTGGGTTTCGGGCTCGCGCTCCTCGTGCGCACCCGCGTGGTCGGTCGGGGCCTCCTGCGCACTCTCGTCTTCGTGCCGGTGGTGCTGTCACCCGCCGTCGTCGCCGTCTCCTTCCGTCTCCTTCTCACCCCCGACGGCGCTTTCAACCAGACGTTGGAATCGCTCGGGTTCGGGTGGCTGACACAGGCGTGGCTCGCGAATCCGTCGATCGCCCTCCTCACCCTCATCGCCATCAACGTGTGGCAGTACACCGGATACAGCTTCGTGATCTACGACGCGGCGCTCGGACAGGTCGATCCCTCGATGATCGAGGCGGCGCGGCTCGACGGCGCCGGCACCTGGCGGCTCACGAAGAGCATCCTGCTTCCGACGGTGTCCGGATCCCATCTCGTGCTCATCGTGCTCGGATTCGTCAGCTCTCTGAAGATGTTCGAGCTGGTCTTCCTCACGACCGGCGGTGGCCCGGGTACCTCGACCCAGGTGCTCACCGGATACATCTACGAGCAGGCGATCGCGAGGTTCCATGCCGGATATGCCTCCGCAATCTCGATCGTGGTCGTCCTCGTCGCCGCCGTCTTCGCGGCGCTTCAGGTCCGACTGGCAAGGAACGCCTGACATGTTCTCTCATCAATCGCTTCCCGCGCGGATCGTCAGTCAGATCCTCCTCCTCATCACGGTCGGGGTGCTGGTGCTGCCTCTGGGCATGATCCTGTTCGTGAGCGTGCAGGGGGAGGGCGCGGTCAACTATCTCCGCGTGCTCGAGGGCACCCCGTTCGTGCGATTCTTCGTCAACAGCGTGATCGTCTCCCTCTCCACCGTCGTTCTGGTGACCCTCACCGCGACGATGGCCGCGTTCGCCACGTCGGTGCTCCGTCCGCGGGGTGCGGGGATCGCCCAGCTGCTGCTCATCGCCGGACTCGCCCTTCCGGCCATCGCGCTCGTCGTGCCCCTCTTCTACGCCGTGCAGTCACTCGGACTCCTCAACACCTACTGGGCGGTGATCGTCCCGCTCGCCGCGATCTCCCTGCCGTTCGGCGTGCTCGTCGCATCGAACTACATCCGGTCGCTGCCCGTCGAGGTCTACGAGGCGGCCAAGGTCGACGGCGCGACCGACGGGCAGTACTTCTGGCGGGTGCTGCTGCCGATGTGCCGGCCCATCCTCGCCGTGGTGGTGATCTTCACCTTCCTGAGCGCCTGGAACGAGTACCTCCTGCCGTTGATCTTCATTCAGAACACCGACATGCAGGTCCTCACCCAGGTGCCGACGTACTTCCAGAGCCAGCGACTGGTCGACACCCCCAAGATCTTCGCGGCGAACGTGCTCATCAGCCTCCCCGTCGTCGTCCTCTACATCGCACTCCAGCGCACCTTCCAGCGCGGTCTCGCCGCCGGTGCCATCAAATGAACGAAGGATCCCCGATGCGGCCCACCGTCCTGGCCTACTTCTTCCCCGACTGGCAGACCGACGCGCGCAACGACGCGTGGTTCGGTGAGGGGTGGACCGAGTGGGAGCTGCTGCGTCGTGCCACCCCGCGGTTCGATGGCCATCGCCAGCCGCGGGTTCCCGCGGCCGGCGAGGAAGATGACGCCGATCCGGCGGTGATGGCGCGTCAGATCGAGCTCGCCCACCGGCACGGGATCGACGGGTTCCTCGTGGACTTCTACTGGTACGACGACGGGCCCTACCTGAACCGCGCGCTCGACGAGGGGATGCGGGCGGCAGAGATGCCCGAGGATTTCAACATCGCGCTGATGTGGGCGAATCACGAGCTCGTCGACATCTTCCCGTCGCGGCATCCACATCGGAAGCCGCCGGTGCTGAAGTCCGGGGCGATCGACAGGCCGGCCTTCGAGCGGATGGCGCGGCACGTGATCGACACGTACTTCCCGCATCCGAATTACCTGCGCATCGACGGCAAGCCGTTCTTCTCCGTCTACGAGGTCGGGACTCTCCTCGAGGGCCTCGGCGGCGTCGAAGGCGCGCGCGATGCACTCGACTGGTTCCGCCGGGAGACGATCGCCGCCGGCTTCCCCGGACTGCACCTCGACATGGTGGTCTGGGGGTTCGGCGTTCTGCCCACCGCGGTGACGGTGGCGGATCCGGCCACCCTCATGCGCGTCCTGGGCGCTGACAGTGCGACCTCGTACGTGTGGATCCATCACACGTCCATCGAGCGCCACCCGTGGCCGCTCGGAGACTGGTGCGACGTGCGGCGCGATGCGTTCGACGCCTACGAAGGATACGCCGAGGCATTGCCGGTGCCCTTCCATCCCAACGTCAGCGTCGGGTGGGACCCGTCGCCCCGCACGGAGCAGTCGGCCGAATGGGAGAACGGCACCTATCCGTGGATGACGGTGTTCGACGCTTCGCCGGACGACTTCCGACAGGGGCTGCTCGCCGCGCGCCAGTTCCTCGCCGACCACCCCGTCGCCAGCCCGCTGCTCACGATCAACGCCTGGAACGAGTGGACGGAAGGGGCGGCGCTCCTTCCCGACACCCACTTCGGCACGCGATTCCTGGAGACGATCACGGAGGTCTTCCCTCGATGAGTTCTGCTGCACGCGTCGCCTCCGTCTCTGTCGAGCACTACGCCGAGACCCTCGGAATCGGCACCTCGACGCCCCGCCTCGCCTGGACGCTCGATGCGCCGTCCGGCTGGAAGCCCGGGCATGCGGAGGCGCAGCTCGAGGATGCGACCGGTGCGATCACGGTCGCGCCCCTCGATGCGCCGGATGGCCTCCTGGCCTCCTGGCCCTTTCGGCCGCTCGCGTCGCGCGAGCGCGTGGCGGTGCGCATCCGCCTGGTCGACGATGCCGGTACCGAGGGGACACCGTGGAGCGGCCCGCTCTTCGTGGAGGCAGGTCTGCTCGACCCGGCCGATTGGCATGCTCGGCCGGTCTCGGCGCCATGGCCTGAGGTGCCGGGAACGGAGCGGCGACCGAGTCGGATGCGGCGGCGCTTCGACCTCGACGACGGGTTCCGCTCCGCCCGGCTGTACATCAGCGCGCACGGTGTGGTCGACGGCTTCCTCAACGACGAGGGTGTCGGAGACGACACCCTCGTGCCGGGCTGGACGAGTTACCGCCACCGCCTCGCGTATCGCACCTATGACGTGACCGACCTGCTGGTCGGCGGCGAGAACGTCTTCGGCGCGCACCTCGCCGACGGGTGGTACCGAGGCCGACTCGGCTATGTGGAGAACCTCCGCCACTACTACGGGGATGATCTCGCCCTCATCGCCCAGCTCGAAGTCCGCTACGACGACCGAATGGTCGTGATCGCGACGGGGCAGCCGGGATGGGAGGCCGCCACCGGACCGATCCTCAGCAGCAGTCTGTATGACGGCGAGACCTACGACGCCCGCATCGGCGACGACTGGCGCGGCGGTGGATGGGTGCCGGCCGTCGTGGGCGACCGGGATCCGGCGACCCTGTTCGCGCCGCGCAGCGCTCCCGTGCGCCGCCATGCGGAGTTCGCGCCTCGGACGACGACGGTGCAGACGGACGGAAGCATCCTGTACGACTTCGGACAGAACATCTCGGGGCGCCTGCGTCTGTCGATGACGTGCACGCGCCGGGGGGAGGAGCTCGTGCTGCGCCACGCCGAGGTGCTCGAACACGGCGACCTCGCCCTGCGTCCGCTGCGTTCGGCGGAGGCGGTCGATCGTTACGTGCAGGGCGGAGGCGAGGAGCAATGGGAGCCGCGGTTCACGATGCACGGCTTCCGCTACGCCACCGTGACGGGGTGGGGTGGCGCGCCGGCAGAACTCGATGTGCGCGCGATCGCCTACACGACGCAGATGCGGCGGACCGGCTCGTTCGAGACGGACAACCCGCTCCTGAATCGCTTCCACGAGAACGTGCGATGGGGTCTGCTCGGCAACATGGTCTCGTTGCCGACCGACTGCCCGCAACGCGACGAGCGACTGGGGTGGACGGCGGACTTCCAGGTCTTCGCCCCCGCCGCCTCGTTCCTCTACGACATCTCCGGTTTCGCTCTGGACTGGTTCGACGATCTCGCGGCCGAGCAAACGCCCGACGGCACCGTCCCCATCTACGTGCCCTGGCTGCCGCTCGACTACGACACGAGCCCGCCGGTCGCGGCGTGGGGTGATGCCGCCGTACTCGTGCCGCACACCCTGCACGAGCGTTACGGCGACGCGGAGATCCTGAGACGCCACTTCACGACCGGGGAGCGTTGGATCGAACGCGTGCGCGAGCTCGCCGGTGACGATCTCGTCTGGGACGAGGGGTTCCAGTTCGGCGACTGGCTGGATCCGCTGGCCCCGCCGGACGACCCGTTCCGCGCCGTGACGTCCACCGGCTTCGTCGCCACGGGATGCTTCGCGCACACGGCCGCGCGCCTGGCGAGGATCGCGCGGGTCATCGGGGCCTCATCCGCAGACCGGGTGCAGCGTCTCGCTGACGACGTGCGCCAGGCATTCGCCGATCGGTACCTGGACGACGAGGGCCTTCCTCGCGATGACACCCAGACGGCCTGCGCCATGGTGCTGCAGTGGAACCTCGGCGCCCCGGAGCACCGGCCGCGCGTGGCCGAGCGGCTCGCGGAGCTCGTGCGAGGGAACGGCTTCCGGATCGGGACCGGCTTCGTCGGGACGCCCCTCGTTCTGGACGCGCTCGCCGACAACGGACACCTCGAGGATGCCTACGCCCTGCTCTTGCAGACGGAGTGCCCGTCATGGCTGTATGCCGTGACGATGGGTGCCACCACGGTGTGGGAACGGTGGGACTCGATGCTTCCCGACGGCTCGATCAACCCAGGTTCGATGACGAGCTTCAACCACTACGCCCTCGGCGCGATCGCGGACTGGCTGCATCGCAGGGTCGGCGGCCTCGAGCCGGAGGCCGCCGGCTATCGGCGTATCCGCTTCGCTCCGCGCCCGGGCGGCGGCATCACGAGCGCTCGGACGAACCATGAGACGCCGTTCGGCCCCGCATCGATCGAATGGCGGATCGGCGACGGGCGCCTCGACGTGCAGCTCGTGGTCCCGCCCGGGGCCACCGGCTGGGTCGACATCGAGGGGATCGTTCCGTGCGAGGTGCCTGCCGGGCACCACCGCTTCACGGTCGACGCGCCGCTCAGCTCCGCGGCACCGATGACTCTCGGACGATCAGTTCGGGCATGAACACGACCGTGCGGGGCGGGGGAGCCGGTGATGCCTCCGCCTCGAGGAGCAGCTCCACGGCCGTCGCCCCGAGTTCCGCCTGCGGCGGGTGGAGAGTGGTGAGCCCGAGGGGGGAGTATTCGTCGGCGAGGGCGTCGTTGTACCCGACGACCGAGATGGCGTCGGGGACCGGCAGCCCGCGCTCGACGACCAGTGCCTGCAGGAGACCGACGGCGACGAGATCGTTCACCGCCAGGATGCCGTCGGGGCGCTCCGAAGCGGGTCGAGCGGCGATGCTGCGACCGACCTCCCGCCCCTGACGGGCGTTGCGTTCGGAGGTCTCGATCACCTCGACGGTCGCGTCCGGCACGGAGGCCGCAGCATCACGGAAGCCCTCGAGCCGCTCCGCGACCTGGTGGATATCGCTGGGGCCGCCGACGAAGGCCAGGCGACGGCGTCCGCACTGCAGGAGGTGTTCTGCTGCCATCCTGCCGCCCGCGCGCCCGTCGATGGCCACGGCCGGAAGGCTTCCCCCGTCCGAGCTGTAGTCCAGCAGCACGATGGGGACGCGAGCCTTTCCAGCGACCAGGTACGGGGAAGGATCGGCGACGGGGGCGAGGAGGAGGCCGCGCACCCGCTGCTCCTCGAACAGGTGGAGGTACTCGGTTTCGAGGTCGACCTGGCTGTCGCTGTCGCCGAGGACCACGGAGAGGCCGTGCTCCCTCGCGGCTGCCCTGATGCCACGGGCGACGGCGGCGAAGAACGGGTCGGTCACGTCGAACCCGATGAGAGCGAGCATTCGGCTCTTGCCGGCCTTGAGCTGGCGGGCCGCGTCATTACGCACGTATCCCAACGCCTCGATCGAGACCCTCACGCGTTCGGCGGTCTCGGGGCGCACCTTGTCCGGCTTGTTCAGATAGAAGGACACCGTCGCCGTCGAGACTCCTGCATGCTCCGCCACCTCGCGAATGCCGACCACCACATCACCTCACGATGAGTCTAAACGTTTTGTGATTCGCGAAGACAACGAGCTCGACAACCGGAAACCCCCATCGTTCGATACCTCCACTGCGAGCAGGAACGGAGGCACCGCCTCCAGCCACCGAGGCCCCGGTGCCCGTGTCGCGCTGAATCGCGAGGTTTTCGCGTCTCACGGACTTTCGACTTCCTTGAGATCGGACATCGTCGCGGACCCTCGGTCGCCGTCACCGATGCGACAGCAGCTCGAGGGCGATCACCAGGATGACGAGCACGACTTCCGCCGCGAGGATGACGAGCCGCTGACGACGGGGAAGGGCGAGCTTCCGCACGGCCAGGAAGCCGACGGCCGCGACCGTCGCGACACTGATGGCGGTGCCGGCGGAGAGGCCGACTGCGACGTCATAGAGTCCGAACGCCGCGGGAGCGATGCAGGCCAGGGGTGGGAGGGCGACCGTGCTCGCGCCCAGCGTGCTCAGGATGATCCGTCGGTGCTCGGCCGCATCGGGCAGGCGATTGTGGACGATCATGTGACTGAGGACGTCGGCGATGTAGACGGCGACGACGGTCGCCGCCACCGCGACCACGAGGGTGCCGATCGCGGTCGGAGCATTCGGGTGCTCGTCGTGCGTGCGCAGAGCGATGAGGACGGCCAGGACGGTGAAGGTCACGTAGATGCGTTCCTTGAGCGCGGACGCGCGATGCGAACGCAGTTCGCCGTCGCTGCCGTCACTCTCGTCGCCCGGGGGATCGGTGGTCACCGCCGTCGCTCCGGACGGGGAGTGTAGGCGCGGAGGAAGACGCGCGCGCCGTCGGTCATGATGTCGCGAACGCGATCGGGATCCGATCGTCGGCGGAGCGGCTCGTTGAGCACCCGCAGTGTCGTGAGCGCGGTGAAGTGATCCGCGGCCCGTTGCGGGTCGTCGATGTCGAGGAGGCCGGCGTCCGCGAACGCGGAGAGGCGAAGAGCGACGGCCTGCGCGTGAGCCGCGTCGAGCGGGTGGTTCTCGAGTTCGGGGAGCAGCGGCTCGTTCTCCGAGATCAGCGTGACCGCTGCCGCGTAGTCCGCCGAGGCCAGCAAGGAGCTCCCGAGTGCGGACGCGAAGGCGGTGACTGCGCGCTCGACATCGTCGGATGCACCGTTGACGACGTCCTCGGGCAGGTGCTCGTCGAGGAGTCGGCGGAGGGTGTCGAGCGCGGCCTCGCCGGCCTCTTCGATGACGGCGAGGAGCAGCCGCCGCTTGTCGCCGTAGTAGTCGTAGACGGTGCGTTTCGATACGGCCGCCTGCGCGGCGACGGCATCCATGCTGGTGCGCTCCACGCCGACGTGAACGAAGAGGTCGCGGGCCGCGGAGAGGATGGCTGCCCGCTTTTGTGCCTGACCAGGCCGGAGGGTCTTCTGGGGTGCGGTGGTCATGGAGGTCCCTTCGTCGGCCGGTGGTCTCACTCTACACTGCGGAGTGTAGATCTACACGAAACGGTGTAGTGTACGAGCATGCCCGCCTTCGAATCCGCCACTCTTCAGGCCCACTCGCTCGTCAAGCGCTATGGAACGATCACCGCCGTGGACGGACTCTCCTTCACCGTTCGGCCGGGGATCGTCACCGGTTTCCTGGGGCCGAACGGCGCCGGGAAGTCGACGACCCTGCGCATGTTCCTCGGGCTCGACAAGCCGACGAGCGGGGCGGCGACCGTCGGCGGGCGCCGACTTTCGGAACTGCCCCACCCCATGCGCGTCATCGGAGCGATGCTCGACGCGCGGGCGGTGCATCCGCGGCGTACCGCGGCCGCTCACCTCTCCGCCGTCGCCCGAGCCGGGGACGTGCCGCGGCGTCGAGTCGCCGAGACGTTGGAGATGGTCGGGCTGGCGGATCACGCGAACCGTCCCGCCGGCGGTTTCTCGCTCGGGATGAAGCAGCGCCTGGGCATCGCCACGGCGCTGATCGGCGATCCCGGCATCGTCATCTTCGACGAACCCCTCAACGGCCTCGACCCCGAAGGCATCCGATGGGCCCGCACCCTCATGCGGGGTCTGGCGGCCGAGGGTCGCACGGTGCTCTTCTCCAGTCATCTCATGGGGGAGATGGAACTCACGGCCGACCACCTCCTCGTCATCCATCGGGGCAGACTGCTGGCAGACCAGCCCGTGGGCGACTTCATCGCCGAGCAGACGAGCGAGTACGTGCGCGTCCGCACACCCGACCTGCCTTCGCTGCGAGAGGCGCTGGCCGACGCGGGCATCGACGCCCGCCGATCCGAGGGCGCCCCGGATGCCCTGACCATCGGCGACACCACGACCGATCGCGTAGGTCGCATCGCCGCCGCCTCCTCGATCGAACTGTCGGAACTCACCCTCGTCCGCGACTCGCTCGAAGACGCCTTCCTCGCCATGACCGCTCCCGAGCGAAAGGCCGCCTGACGTGAACCTCCTCGCCGCAGAATGGATGAAAGTCCGCAGCGTCCGCAGTACGTGGGTCCTCGCCGTCGCGACGGTCGTGGTGACGATTCTCGTGAGCCTCCTCGGCATCAGCGGACTCATGAGCAGTTGGCAGGCGGACCTGCCCGTCGACTTCGACCCGGTCGGGATCAGTTTCAAGGGCATCCTGGTCGGCCAGATCCTCATCGCCACGCTCGGCGCGCAGAGCATCACCAGCGAGTACGCCACCGGTCAGATCATCACCAGCCTCACCATCACTCCCCGACGCGTCGCGCTTCTCGCCTCGAAGCTGGCGGTCGTCGTTCTCACCGCGCTCGCCACGGCGGTGGTGGCCGTGAGCGGCAGTTTCGCTGCCGGTCAGGCGGCTCTCGCTGCTGCCGGTCTGCCCGCGGCCGCCCTCGCCGACCCCGATACGGTGCGGGCGATGCTCTGCGCGGTCGGGTACCTCGTGCTCTGCGCCGTTCTCGGATTCGCGTTCGGCGTGATCACCCGCAGCGCTTCCGGGGCCCTCGGCATCATCGTCACCGTCGCGCTGCTCTTTCCCGCTCTCGCTCCCGGCCTCCCGGGCGTCATCGGGGACGTCGCGGCAACCTACTGGCCGACCACCGCGGGCCAGGCGTCCTACACGACCGCTCCCGGCGGCCCGCTCCCGCCGATCGCCGGCCTCGCGGTCATGGCGGTCTTCACCCTCTGGACGACGCTGGCCGCTCACGTGACCCTGAAGACCCGCGACGCGTGAGGTCCGACGTGGCCGTTCGGGTCGCCGAAGTGGCGCTCGTACACGAACGGGTGGCCACGGGATGCTCTAGAGCCACTTCTTCGCTTTGAAGATCGAGTACAGCACGACCCCGCCGACCAGCATCCCGAGCAGAGCGAGCGGATACCCGAGCGGCGAGTCGAGCTCGGGCATGTACCGGAAGTTCATGCCGTAGATGGTCCCGATCAGGGTGGGCGCGAACAGGATCGCCGCCCACGACGAGATCTTCTTGACCTGCTCGTTCTGGGCCAGCCCCGTCTCGGAGAGCTTCCGCGTCTCCTCGTTCTGCGCCAGGCTCGCCTCGGAGAGCTGCCGCATCTCGTCGTTCTGCCGCTGCGTGACGAGGGTCGAGTGCACGGTCAACGCGTTCTCGAGCAGGGCACGGAACCCGTCGGCGCGCTCGCTCACGCGGATGACGTGATCGAGAACGTCGCGCACCGAGTGCCGCAGCTCGACGTCGACGCCGTGCTCGCTCGCTCCTTCCTGAAGGCTCTCCAGCATGTCGCGCAGGGGACGGGTGGCGCGCTGGAACGAGATCACCTCCCCGAGCAGTTCGTAGATGCGCCGCGCCACCGCCGGATCGCCGGCGAACAGCTGATCCTCGATCTCGTCGATGTCGTTCTCCAGCCCCGCCACCACGGGCGCGTACCCGTCGACGACCTCGTCGAGCACCGCGTACAGCACGGCGACCGGCCCTCGGCCGAGCAGCATCGGATTCGCTTCGAGGCGGGCCCGGACGCGGGCGAGGTCGGGGTTCTCGGCGTGCCGCACGGTCACGACGAATTGGGGCCCGATGAACACGTGCACCTCGCCGAACTCGACCGTCTCGCTGCTGTCGATGTACCGCGCCGGTCGCAGCACCACGAAGAGCGTGTCGCCGAAGCGCTCCAGCTTCGCTCTTTGATGCCCCTTGAGGGCATCCTCCACGGCGAGCGGATGCAGGCCGAACTCCCGCGCGACCGCGTGGATCTCAGCCGGCTCCGGGCGGTAGAGACCGATCCACGCCATGCCGTGCCGTTCGTGCAAGAGTTCGAACGTCTCGTCGAGCGTCTGCGGGTCTCCGGTGCGGCGTCCCTCGACGTAGATGGCGTTGTCGATGACGGTCATGTACCCATCATCACCTCTTGGCGGTGTCGGGGGTGACGCCCTCCTTCGCCTGTTCGACGAGGGAGAGCGGATCGGCGATGTCCTCCAGCGACTTGCCGGCCGCGCTCACCCCGAAGATGCCGCAGATCACGCCGCCGAGGATCATGATCGCCGACCCCAGCACGTAGCCCCAGAAGAGGGGTCCGCGGTCGCCGGTCTCGGCGCTCTGCCCGATCAGCGAGCCGTAGAGCACGGGGGCGATGGCGCCGACGAGCTGTCCGATCGAGAACACGTACGAGATGACCTGGCTGCGCAGCTCCAGCGGGAAGATCTCGCTCACCGTCAGGTAGGCGGCGGATGCCCCGGCCGACGCGAAGAAGAACGACGCGCACCAGAACGCGGTGTGCGTGGCGGCGGTCAGCACCCCGGCGTTGAACAGGAAGGCGCTCACGAGGAGGATCGAGCCGGCGAGGGTGTAGGTGGCGAACAGCATCCGCCGACGTCCCCACGTGTCGAAGAAGTGGCCGAGCAGCAGCGCCCCTGCGAGGTTGCCGACGGCGAAGATGATGAAGTACTGCGACGCCGACGCGGGCGGGGTGTCGTAGAAGTTCTCGAGCACCAGCGCGTAGGTGAAGAAGATCGCGTTGTACAGGAACGACTGGGTGACCATCATCGTGATGCCCACCATCGTGCGGCGGGGGTAGGTGCGGAACAGCACCTTCGCGATGGTGACGAACGGCACGCGTCCGTACTCCTTGACGGTGATCGCCTTCGACTCGTCGACGTCCGGGATCGTCTTGCCCTCCTTGCGGATGCGTTCCTCGATCTCATCGACGTTGCGCTCGGACTCTTCCTCGCGGCCGTGGGTCATCTGCCAGCGGGGGCTCTCCGGGATGTGACGGCGGAGCCAGATGATGAGGATGCCGAGCACCGGTCCGACGAAGAAGCTGAGCCGCCAGCCGAGGTCCTCCGGGAGGAGGTCGGTGTTGAGGAAGAAGAGGTTCGCGACGGCACCGAGGGCCGCACCGCCCCAGTAGGTGCCGTTGATGGCGATGTCGACGCGGCCGCGGTACTTGGCCGGGATGATCTCGTCGATCGCCGAGTTGATGGCGGCGTACTCGCCGCCGATGCCCGCACCGGCGACGAAGCGCCAGATGTAGAAGAACCACGGGGCGAACGCCAGGCCGGCCACGGCCGATCCCAGCAGGTACACCACGAGGGAGACGAGGAAGAGGTTCTTGCGTCCGAGGCGGTCGGTGAGTCGACCGAACACGAGTGCCCCGAACACCTGGCCGAGGAGGTAGCAGGTGCCGGCGAGGCCCACTTCCGCCGGTCCCATCCCGAGGGTGGAGGCGTAACCGTTCGCGGCGACGATCTGCACCTCGAGGCCGTCGAGGATCCACGAGAACCCGAGTCCGACGACGATCATCCAGTGGAAACGCGACCACGGCAGTCGGTCCATCCGCGCGGGGACGAGCGACCGGACCTCCTTCGTGCGGGAATCGGATGCAGACACGGGTCCTCCTTCTCGCGGACGCGACGTGGTCCGCACCGGAATCCGTCTTACTCCTCCCCGTGAATGCCTCGCATCTGCTTGACCCGGGCTGCGCGGCCACTCTAGAGTCCGCCCCCGGTCGCGACGAGTCCCGCGGCGCGCACGCGCGGTCGGCGGGACTCGCCCGGACGCCTCGACATCGCGCGCTACTCTCATCCGGTGACGACGACGACGGACGCCTACACCGCCCGCGCCGGCGAGTACACCGACGTGCTGGGGTCGATGTCGGCCGTGCATCCGTCGGACCGCCGATTGGTCGAGGCCTGGGCGCGCACGGTCTCCGGCCCCGTCGTCGACGCGGGGTGCGGCCCAGGGCACTGGACCGACCACCTGCGGCGCCTCCGCCTCACGGTGCGCGGGATCGACCCGGTGCCGGCGTTCGTCGCGCACGCCCGCACGACCTACCCGGCCGCCCGATTCGACCTGGGAGACATGGAGGACCTCCCGTCGGACGCGGAACTCGGCGGGATCCTCTCGTGGTTCTCGACCATCCATTACGCGCCGGGCGACATCCACCGCCCGCTCACCGCCTTCGCGAGGGCGCTGCGACCGGGCGGGACCCTCGTGCTGGGGTTCTTCAGCGCTGCGGTCGTCGAACCGTTCGACCACGCCGTCGTCCGTGCCCACCGCTGGCCTCCGCAGGAGCTTCGGGCGCGCCTCGAGGCGGCGGGCTTCTGCGTGAGGCAGACCTCGCTGCGTCACGTTCCGGGGGAGCGGCCGGTCGGCGCCCTGGTGTGCGAGCGCCGCGTCGTCTGAAGGCCGGCGAAGAAATTTCGGCGGGGGTGCATCCGAATGCGACGTCCGCCGGGAACAACCTCTGTGAAGGGCCGCACAGGGTGGTCCTGATCTGAGGAGGAAGTCAATGCGCAAGACAGCCGCCGCCGGCCTCGCCGTCGGGATGATCGCCAGCCTGGGCCTCGCCCTTCCCGCCACCGCCGCCACCGATCAGGCAGCGCAGCTGTCGGTGCTGCACGGCATCCCCGACACCCCCGTCGACGTGTACGTCAACGGCGACCTCACGCTCGACGACTTCCAGCCCGGCGACCTCGCCGGACCGCTCGAGCTCCCCGCCGGCGCGTACGAGGTCGCTCTCACCGCTCCGGATGCCGCGGACGCCAGCGCTCCCGTGCTCGGTCCGGCCACGTTGACCCTCGAGGCGGGCGGCAACTACACCGCCGTCGCCCATCTCACCGAGGCGGGCGAGCCGGGGCTCAACCTGTTCACGAACGACGTCTCGACCACGGCGCCCGGCGAAGGACGCCTGACGGTGCGGCACACGGCCGCCGCGCCCGCGGTCGACGTGCTCGCCGGCGGGTCGCCCGTGATCGAGGGGCTCACCAACCCGAACGAGGCGAAGCTCGACCTCCCCGCCGGCACCGTCTCGGCCGCGGTCGCCCTCGCCGGGACGACCGACCCGGTGATCGGGCCGACGGACGTGGCGGTGCAGGAGGGCGTCAACACGATCCTGTACGCCTGGGGCAGCGCCGAGGACGGCAACCTCGCCATCGCCGCGCAGACCATCGGCGGCCTGCACACCAACCCCGACGGCGTGCCCTCCGGCACCGCAGGCTACCTGGCTGACCGCGACGCGACGACGACGACGCTCGTCGTGACGGGGGCCGCAGCGCTCCTCCTCACCGCGGCCGTCGGCACCGTCCTGGCCGCTCGTCGCCGGGCCGCCGTCCGCTGATGTCGCGGGGCATGCCACGGCGACGCCGGTTCCCCGTCCTCCCGGTCGTGGGCGCCGTGCTCGCCGTGGCGTGCCTCTCGGCATGCACACCGGGAGGGGCTGGCGAGGACTCCCCTCCATCCTCGATCGCGGCTCCGACCGCGTCCCCAGAGCCAGCCCCTCCCTCCCCGACGGTCACCGTCGACGTCGCCCCCGCGACCATCCCCGCCCCCGTCGCCCCCGTCGCCCCCGTGCGTCTCGGCATCCCCGCCCTCGCGGTCGACATGCCCGTCACCGAGGTGGGGGTGGAGCCGTCGGGCCAGATGGAGCTCCCCGTCGATCCCGCCGTCGCCGGCTGGTACCGCTACGGCCCGGATGCCGCGAGCACCGAGGGCCGCATCCTCGTGGCCGCGCATGTCGACGCCGTCGGATACCCGATCGGCCCGCTCGCGCGACTGCGCGAACTCGCTGTCGGAGAGGCCGTGTCGGTGACGGCGGCGGACGGCACGGTGCGGGAGTTCGTCGTCGAATCACTGACGTACTACGAGAAGACCGCACTGCCCACCGACGAGCTGTTCGCCCGTGAGGGAGCCGGCGCCCTGGTGCTCGTCACCTGCGGGGGGCCGTTCGACAGCACCACGGGCCACTACCGCGATAACGTCGTGGCAGTGGCCGTACCGCGATGACGCGCGCGCCGCGCAGAGAGGATGCTCGCCGTGGATGACAGCGGTGACGACGAGTCGGGCCTCGCCCGACGCTTCGTCGACGGGGACGAGCAGGCGCTCGCCGCCCTCTATCGACGATGGTCTCCGGTCGTGTTCACGCTCGCCCTGCGGTCGTTGAACGATCGGGGCGATGCCGAGGACGTCACCCAGCGCACGTTCGTGTCGGCGTGGAACTCGCGGGCGAGCTACGACCCGGCGAAGGCGCGACTGTCGACCTGGCTGATCAGCATCGCTCGCCGGCGCATCGCCGACACGTTCGAGGCGCGGGCGAAGGTGCAGCGGCTCCGGGCCGAGATGGAGCGGCTCACCGCACCCGCCGATCTCGTCACCGAGCAGACCGACCTCTCGGAGACCCTGTTGATCGCGAGCGAGCTGGAGCATCTGACACCCGACGCCCGGGAGGTCATGCGCCTCGCCTTCTACGACGACCTCACCCACGACGAGATCGCCCGGCGCACGGGCATGCCGCTGGGTACGGTGAAGAGCCACATCCGCCGGAGTCTCACCCGGATGCGCGATCGATTGGAGGTGAACCGTGTCTCATCCTGACGACGACACGCTCGCCCTTCTGGCGATGGGCGAGACGCCCGAGTCGGAACACGACGTGCGCCACGTCGCCGAATGCCCGCAGTGCGCGGGGGAGGTCGCCGAACTCGCCCATGCGGCGGGAGTCGGCCGGTCGAGCATGGTCGACGGCACCCTGGAGGCGCCGCCGACGGACGTCTGGTCGCGCATCCACGGCGAGCTCGGTCTCGGCGATGCGCTCGCCGCCGACCCGCTCCGCGCGGCTCCG
>DAMDKH010000017.1:0-19563 GCA_032099965.1 Microbacterium sp. | reverse complement strand
GGTCGCCGGCGACACCCTGTTCGCCATCGCGCGGGCCCACGGCACGAGCGTGCGGACGTTGCTCGCCGCCAACGGCCTCGGCGAGCGGGCGATCATCTACCCCGGGCAGACGCTCCGCCTCGCACCGGCCGCTCCGGCCGCCGCACCGGCTCCGGCCACGATCCCGGCTCCGGGCGGTCAACTCCGAGCCGACCTGTCGAGCGATCAGGCCGCGAACGCCGCGATGATCATCCGCATCGGCACCGAACTCGGCGTGCCGGACCGCGGCATCGCCATCGCACTCGCGACCGCCATGGTCGAGTCCGAGCTCCGCAACGTCACCTGGGGCGACCGGGACTCCCTCGGCCTCTTCCAGCAACGCCCGAGCACCGGATGGGGCACGGGCGACCAGGTGCAGGATGCCGAACGCGCGACCCGGGCGTTCTACGGCGGCCCCCACGACCCCAACGGCAGCACGACGCGCGGCCTGCTCGACATCCCGGGCTGGGAGGGTCTCCCCTTCACGCAGGCGGCCCAGGCCGTGCAGATCTCCGCCTTCCCCGATCGCTACGGGCAGTGGGAAGAGGCGTCGTACCGGTGGCTCGAGCAGCATCGATGACACCGTGCGGCGAAACGGTGTTGCCCGGAGAGGTGAGGCGCTCCCGGGCCTCCCAGGCAGTTCTCCCTAGAATTCTGTCGTGACGTCCCACCAGCAAGCCGACCCGCTCATCGGGCGGCTTGTCGACGGTCGCTACCGTGTGCGGGCGCGCATCGCCCGGGGCGGCATGGCGACGGTCTACGTCGCCACGGACCTGCGCCTCGAGCGACGCATCGCCCTGAAGGTCATGCACGCGCACCTCAGCGACGATTCGGCCTTCCAGAGCCGTTTCATCCAGGAGGCGCGATCGGCGGCCCGTCTCGCCGATCCGCACGTGGTCAACGTGTTCGACCAGGGGCAGGACGGCGAGCTCGCCTACCTCGTCATGGAGTACCTGCCGGGGATCACGCTGCGCGAACTGCTGCGCGAGCAGAAGCGGCTTACCGTCGCGCAGACCATCACGATCATGGACGCCATCCTGTCCGGCCTCTCCGCCGCACACCGCGCGGGCATCGTGCACCGCGACGTGAAGCCGGAGAACGTCCTCCTCGCGGAAGACGGACGCATCAAGATCGGCGACTTCGGCCTGGCACGCGCCACCACCGCCAACACGGCGACCGGACAGCAACTCCTCGGCACGATCGCGTACCTGGCTCCGGAGCTGGTGACCCGCGGCACCGCGGACGCCCGCAGCGACATCTACGCGCTGGGCATCATGCTCTACGAGATGCTCGTCGGCGAGCAGCCGTACAAGGGCGAGCAGCCGATGCAGATCGCCTTCCAGCACGCGACCGAGTCGGTGCCCCGACCGAGCATCCGCAACCCCGCCGTGCCGGAGCCGCTGGACGAGCTGGTGCTCTGGGCCACCGAGAAGTCGCCGAGCGAGCGCCCCGACGACGCACAGCAGATGCTCGACCGCCTGCGTGCCATCGAGCGTGAGCTCGACATCGCACCGGCCGCGGCGACGACCACACAGACGCGCGTCATGCCGGACTCGGGCGACCTCACCAAGGTCATGCCCGTGCCGGCGACGCTGCCCGTGCCCGAAGGCGCCGCCGCCGCCGCGCCGTCCGTCGACAACGCGACGCTGCTCCGCCGCCGGGCCTCCCGCCGGCGTGCCCGTGGGGCGCTGCTGCTCACCGTCGTGCTGCTGCTGGCGACCCTCGCCGGAGGCGTGGGCTGGTGGTTCGGCTCCGGACCCGGGTCGCTCGTCGCCGTGCCCGACGTCGCCGGATCGACCTATGAGGAAGCAGCCGCGACCCTCACCGAAGACGGCTTCGAGCCCTCGAAGCAGGACCGCTTCTCCATCGATGTGCCCGCCGGCACGGTGCTCGAGACCGACCCGGGCCGCGGACAGCGTCTGGATCAGGGCGCGGCCGTCACGGTGATCGTCTCGGCGGGCCCGCAGCCGCACACCGTCGACACGTTGAACGGGAAGACCGAGGACGAGGCGCGTCAGTACCTCTCCGGCATCAACGTCGCGGTCGGTGACGATCCGCTGCTGCTCTTCTCCGACGCCGCCGAGGGGATCGTCATCAACGCCTTCGTCACCCCGCGCAGTGGCGGCGAGGCCTACGCGTGCGCCGAAGGGTGCGACCTCTTCGAGGCCGACACGATCGACCTCTACGTGTCGGCGGGGGCCTTCCCCGACGTCGCGGGACTCTCGGTCGGCGACGCCACCAGCACGTTGAGCGCCAAAGGCCTCACCGTCACGTCCGAACCGCAGTACGTCTTCAACGCCGAGGTAGACAAGGACCGCGTCATCGGGGTGGCCGACCGGGCCGAAGAGGGGAACTGGCGTCCGGGCGACTCCGTGCAGCTCATCGTCTCGAAGGGTCCCGAGTTGTTCCCGGTGCCGAATGTGACCGGACTGACCCGCGACGAGGCCGCCCAGAAGATCCGGGATGCCGGATTCGAGCCGGTGTGGAACGCCATCTGGAGCGCGTTCCCCAACGACTTCACCGAGGTATCCGGCACAGACCCCGGTCCCGACTCCCAACGCCAGCGGGGCGTGAAGGTCACCCTGCAGATCAAGAGCAGCGCCTTCTAAGCGTGAGGACCAGGCGGGGCTTCGGCTCCGCTGACGGGTGAGGCTCCGATCGCAGCGTGGTGCGTGCGGCGGTCGGAGGAGTTCGGTCGATGCGTGAGCACCAGCGGGGCGGCGGCGAGTCGCGCATCGACTCACCGCCGCCCCCGTCTCACTCAGATGTCGAGGTGTCCCGCGATGGCCGACAGCTTATGTCGCGCGAGTGCCAGATTCGCCCGCGCGCGGTCGAGGACGAGGTAGACGAAGAGCCCTCCGGTGGACTCTCCGTCGAGCACGTTGATCAGGTGATACTGGTCGTCGAGCGTGATGAGGATGTCGTCGATCTTTCCGCTCAGACCCAACTCCTTCATCGTCTGCAGCTTCGCCCGCACAACGTTGGAGTTTCCTGCGGCGGCGATCCCCAGGTCGAAGCCCGGGTGGCCGCCCTGCGCCAGCGCCATGCCGGATGCGGCGTCGACGAGAGAGGCGGCCGTCGCGCCGTCGATCGCAAGGAGTTCCTGCACGGACTGATCCAGATTTGCCATTCTTGCTCTTTCTTCTACGGTGCCGGTCAGGCTGAGCGATGGCCCTCGCTCGGGGTCCGGAGTCTCCGGGGCTCGTGTGGTCGGGATGCTCGTGGTGGCGGGCACGGACGCGTGTCGGGGAATGGCGGAAGCCGGAGCGAAAAGCGCTTCGAAGGCGCGGAGCGCATCCTCCGCCGACCTGTCTGCGATTGCCGGCTCGGGCCGCGGGACTTCCCCGTCGGCCGAGCGCTGGCGACGGCTGAAGAATGCCACCCGTGTCCCCCTCCCCCAGTGAACTGGTCTGCCGAGGCTAACAACGCAGATCGGCGAGGTCAACGATTTCGGCCCCAAGGGAACGAGTGTTCTGGTATACTTCGCCCGGCCTGCGACCGCGGGAAGGATCGGCGTCCGACGTCGCGAGGCGAGACCGGCGCCACAGCTCTCGAGGAGCGCGTCGCGGAGAACCCACGGCCCGCGGAGCATCCTCCCCCGCTCCTCGGCATCGACGACGAAGGCCGCACCCGGAAGCGGGGTGCGGCCTTCGAGGGATGCGGGGCTCAGCGCTTCTCGAGCTCTTCCGCGACGAGGAACGCGAGTTCCAGGGACTGCATGTGGTTGAGGCGCGGATCGCAGAGGCTCTCGTAGCGCGTCGCGAGCGCCGCCTCGTCGATGTGCTCCGACCCGCCCAGGCACTCCGTGACGTCGTCGCCCGTGAGCTCGACGTGGATGCCGCCGGGGAAGGTGCCGACCGCGCGATGCGCTTCGAAGAACCCGCGCACCTCGTCGACCACGTCGTCGAAGCGGCGGGTCTTGTACCCGGTGGGGGTCGTGATGCCGTTGCCGTGCATGGGGTCGGTCACCCACAGCGGGGTGGCACCGGCATCCTTCACGGCCTCCAGCAGCGGCGGCAGCGCGTCGCGGATCTTGCCCGCGCCCATCCGCGTGATGAAGGTCAGGCGTCCCGGCTCGCGGTGGGGGTCGAGCTTGTCGATCAGAGCGAGCGCGGTCTCCGGCGTGGTGGTCGGACCGAGCTTCACGCCGATGGGATTGCGGATCTTCGAGAAGTAGTCCACGTGCGCCCCGTCGAGCTCACGGGTGCGCTCCCCGATCCAGAGGAAGTGTGCCGACGTGTTGTAGGGCGTGTCGGTGCGGGAGTCGATCCGCGTCATCGGACGCTCGTAGTCCATGAGCAGGCCCTCGTGGCCCGTGAAGAACTCGACGCGCGTGAGCTCGTCGAAGTCGGCGCCCGCGGCCTCCATGAACTGGATGGCGCGGTCGATCTCGGCGGCCATGCGCTCGTACCGCTGGTTGGCGGGGTTCTGCGCGAAGCCCTTGTTCCACGAGTGCACCTCGCGCAGGTCGGCGAAACCACCCTGCGTGAAGGCGCGGATGAGGTTCAACGTCGATGCGGCGGTGTGGTAACCCTGCAGCAGGCGACCGGGGTCGGCCTGGCGCGAGCCCTCGGTGAAGTCGTAACCGTTGACGATGTCGCCGCGGTAGGCGGGGAGGGTCACATCCCCTCGCGTCTCGGTGTCGCTGGAGCGGGGCTTCGCGAACTGGCCCGCCATGCGCCCCATCTTCACCACCGGCATCGAGGCGCCGTACGTGAGCACGACGGCCATCTGCAGCACCGTCTTGATGCGGTTGCGGATCTGCTCGGCGGTGGCCCCGGCGAAGGTCTCGGCGCAGTCGCCTCCCTGCAGCAGGAAGGCCCGGCCGGACGCGGCGCGGGCGAGCCGGTCGCGGAGGTTGTCGACCTCTCCGGCGAACACCAGCGGGGGCATGGCGGCGATCTGCCGTGAGACCTCGGCGACGCGCTCGGCGTCGGGCCACTGGGGCTGCTGCTTGATGGGGAGTGAGCGCCATGCGTCCAGGGCGTCGATGTCGTGCGGGAGCATGCCCCCAGCCTACTGGTCGAGCGGGACCGGACCGGCCTCAGGACCGCTGTGTGACGCGAGTGGGGAGACGGTCCTTCACGGTGGAGGCGTAGACGTCTTCGTACTCCTGTGCCCCGAGCCGTTGCAGCGCGACCATGATCTCGTCCGTGACGGAACGGAGGATGTACCGGTCGTTCTCCATCCCCGCGTAGCGCGAGAAGTCGAGGGGTTCGCCGATGACGATCCCGACCCGGGTGACCCGCGGGATCCGGCGGCCGATGGGCATCGCCGTGTCGGTGTCGACCATGACGACCGGGATGACGGGCACCTTGGCTTCGAGTGCCATGCGCGCGATCCCCGTGCGCCCCCGATAGAGCTTGCCGTCGGGGCTGCGCGTGCCCTCGGGGTAGATGCCGAGCAGATCTCCCCCGCCGAGCACCTGGAGTCCGGTGTTCAGGGAGGCCTCCGACGCCTTGCCGCCCGAGCGGTCGATGGGCAGCTGGCCGGTGGCCTTCATGAAGAACCGCGTCGACCAGCCTTTGAGACCCCGGCCGGTGAAGTAATCGCTCTTCGCGAGGAAGGACATGGAGCGGTCGATCATGAGGGGCAGGAAGATCGAATCGGCGAACGACAGATGATTGCTCGCGAGGATCGCCGCACCGTTGCGGGGCACGTTGGCGCGGCCCACGATCCACGGGCGGAACACCGCCTTGACCACGGGGCCGATCACCACGTACTTCATCAGCCAGTAGAACATCGAGGTGAGTCTATCGCCGCCGCCGGTCCGCACCGTGAACTTCTCGACGTCGCACGCCAGGCAGCGACTGAGTTTCACGCTGTCTGCGACCCGGTGCCATGCCTTAGACTCGGGGGCAACCCGTACCCGACCGGTACCGAAGGAGCTGCCGTGGTCCAGTTTGAAGTCCCCGCCGTCGTCCCCGCCGACCCCGACGCGAACATCTCCGACCTGCTGGTCGAACGGGTGCGTGCCACCCCCGACCGGGCCCTCTTCTCCCTCCCGCACGGCGACGGATGGCGCGACCTCACCGCCGCGGAGTTCCAGACCGCCGTCATCTCCCTGGCGAAGGGATTCGTCGCCGCCGGCATCCAGCCCGGCGAGAAGGTCGGCTTCCTCGCCCGCACCACCTACGAGTGGACCCTCGTCGACTTCGCCCTCTTCTTCGCCGGTGCCGTAATGGTGCCGATCTACGAGACGAGCTCTCCGTCGCAGATCCAGTGGATCATGGAGGACTCCGGCGCGATCGCCCTGCTCGTCGAGTCCCCCGAGCACTTCGCCCGCGTCGACGAGATCCGCGGCGACCTGCCGCTCGTGCGCGAGGTGTGGCAGCTGCACCTCGGGGCGATCGATGCGCTGACGACGAAGGGCGCATCGGTGGAGGACGCCGAGATCGAGCGCCGCCGCTCCCTCGCCGTCGGCTCGGACATCGCGACCCTCATCTACACCTCCGGATCGACGGGGCGCCCGAAGGGATGCGTGCTCACCCACAGCAATTTCGTCGAGCTCTCCCGCAACTCCGCCGTGGCCCTCGACGCCGTGGTGCAGACGCCCGGCGCCTCCACGCTGCTGTTCATCACGACCGCGCACGTGTTCGCCCGCTTCATCTCCATCCTCAACATCCATGCGGGTGTCCGCACGGGCCACCAGCCCGACACCCGTCAGCTGCTCCCCGCGCTCGGATCGTTCAAGCCGACCTTCCTCCTCGCCGTCCCCCGCGTGTTCGAGAAGGTCTACAACTCCGCCGAGCAGAAGGCCGAGGCCGGAGGCAAGGGCAAGATCTTCCGTGCCGCCGCGGATGTGGCCATCGAGCACTCGAAGCTGCTCGAGGCGGGTCAGAAGATCCCGTTCGGGATGAAGCTGAAGTTCGCCCTCTTCAACAAGCTCGTGTACAGCAAGCTCCGCGAGGCGATGGGCGGCAAGGTCGCGTACGCCGTCTCGGGCTCCGCGCCGCTCGGCGCCCGCCTCGGGCACTTCTTCCACAGCCTGGGCGTCGTGATCCTCGAAGGCTACGGGCTGACCGAGACCACGGCTCCGGCGACCGTCAACCTCGCAGACAAGTCCAAGATCGGCACGGTCGGGCCTGCCCTGCCGGGTGTCGGTGTGCGTCTGGCCGACGACGGCGAGATCGAGGTGCGCGGCATCAACGTCTTCCGCGAGTACTGGAACAACCCGGAGGCCACGGCCGAGGCCTTCAGCGACGGCGGATGGTTCCGCACCGGGGACATCGGCAGCTTCGACTCCGAGGGCTTCCTCACGATCACCGGTCGCAAGAAGGAGATCATCGTCACGGCGGGTGGGAAGAACGTCGCCCCTGCGGCTCTGGAAGACCCGATCCGCGCCAACCCGATCGTCGGCCAGGTCGTCGTCGTCGGCGACCAGAAGCCGTTCATCTCGGCGCTGGTGACCCTCGACTCCGAGATGCTGCCCACCTGGCTGGCGAACAACGGCCTGCCCGCCGACATGTCCCTCGCCGATGCCGCGCGCGACGAGTCCGTGCACGCGGAGGTGCAGCGGGCCGTCGACGCCGCCAACACCCGGGTGTCGCGCGCCGAGTCCATCCGCAAGTTCACCATCCTGGAGACGGAGTGGACCGAGGCATCGGGGCACCTGACGCCGAAGCTCTCCATCAAGCGGAACGTCATCATGAACGACTTCGCCGACGAGATCTCCGCGATCTACGACGAGCCGGTGACCACCACGAACCTGTCGATCGGCGGCTGAGGCCGCGGTCCCACGATCCTGCACGACGACGGAGGTCCCGTCCCTCATCCGAGGGGCGGGACCTCCGTCGTCGCAGGGGTCAGAACCAGCTGCTCTCGCGCACTTCCCGCATGGCCGTGCGGCGGGTCTCGGGATCGAGCCGAGACAGGTACAGCTTGCCGTCGAGGTGATCGGTCTCGTGCTGCAACGCCTGGGCGAGCAGTCCGCTCCCCTCGAGCACGACGGGCCGGCCGTCGAGGTCGATGCCCTCGACCCGGGCCCACGGGTGCCGGAGAGCGTCGTGCCAGAGACCGGGCACCGAGAGGCATCCCTCCCCCGTCGGCTCCGGCTCGCCGCGCACCTCGGTCAGCACGGGGTTGAGCACGTAGCCGATCTCGCCGTCGATGTTGTAGCTGAACGCCCGGAGGGCGACGCCGATCTGCGGCGCTGCCACTCCGGCCCGACCGGGCAGCGCGACGGTGTCGAGCAGATCGGCGACGAGGGCGCGAACACCGTCGTCGATGTCGTCGATGGGGGCGCAGTCGGTGCGCAGCACGGGATCGCCGAAGATCCGGATCTCCCGTACGGTCACGCGGATGCCTCCGCCCGGAGCCCCTCGACCACGAGTGCCGCGAGCTCGCGCGCGGCGAGCCGCGTCGCGGGTTGCAGGTTGGCGAACACGATCGGTCCACCGGCGGCGATCTGCGCGTCGTACGGCATGCGGACGACCGCCCCCGCGCGGGTGGCGAAGTGCGCCTGCAGCTCGTCGACACGCACGAGCGGCGTGCCGGGCGAGGAATGGTTGAGCACCACGATGGCATCACGAGCCTGCTGAGCGAAGCCGTTCGTCTCCAACCAGGTCAACGTCTCCGAGGCCAGTCGCGCCTCGTCCACGCTGAGTCCGGACACGATGACGAGCCGGTCCGCGAGGTCGAGCGTCGCCGTCATCACGTCGTGGACGATGCCGGTGCCCGTGTCGGTCAGCACGAGGGAGTAATAGTGTGCGGCGACCTCGGCCACGTCGCGGTAGTCGGGGTCTCCGAACGCCTCCGCCACACGCGGGTCGTCATCGGAGGCCAGCACATCGAGGCGGGTGGTGTCGCGAGCCACGAGAGCCGACACATCGTGATAGCCGTCGATCCGGCCGCGCGCCTTCGCCAGGTCGCGCACAGAACGCGTCTGAGCGCCGTGCACGATACGGTCGGCGAGAGTGCCCCGGTCGGGGTTGGCGTCGATGGCGATCACGCGGTCGTCGCGGGCGTCGGCCAACGCCATCCCCAGCAGCACGGTGACCGCGGTCTTGCCGACGCCGCCCTTGCGCGACATCACGGGGACGAAGCGCGCGCCACCGGGCAACGGCGCGGCGATGCGGGCACTGAGCTCCTTGCGCCGGCGCGCCTGACGGCCGTCGCCGAGGTTGATCCGCCCTCCGGAGAGGCTGTAGACGAAGTGGGGCCACGCGCCTTCCGGCTCGGGCTTGGCCGTGCGGCTCGGGACCACGAGCCGGTCGGAGGTGAGGAGATCCGCGGACTCGCGGGCCGCATCGTTGAGGTCACCGACGCGCTTCGCGGCCGGGGTCTGCTCGACCGGCGCGGCCTTGGCGGCCTGCCGGGTGACCGATCGCTTCGTCTCGTCCACGCGTGCGACCTCTTTGCTCTCGGGATGGAACGCGGCGCGCCGCGTCACGGGACGGGTGGGGGTGGTGGTCGTCGGCGGCGCGACATCGGATGCCGACGACGCACGCGACGGGGACGGCGACGGCAGCGGGACCGGAGAGGGCGACGGCAGCGGAGCGTCCTCTGCCCGCTCCCCGCGCTCGTCCTGCTCCCCGTGCGCATCCTGCTCATCCGGCGCGGGTGCGGGGGCCGCCGGCGCCTGGAAGACCTCGGGGGCCGCCTCGACGGGCGCCTCCTCCGCGTCCGGAGCATCCGCATCGGCCGGCGCACCGGCCTCGATGTCTGTGGTCCCGTCCGCATCGAACGCCGGGGCGGTCTCGCTCCCCGAGGCATTTGTCACCGTGTCGACGCCAGCTGTGGCGACGGTTTCGAGCGTCTGTGCGGGCTCTTCGTCGATGACGTCCTCGGCCGCCGCGGCGTGGTCGTGTTCGAACGTGTCCTCGACCTCGTCGGCGACCGTGTGCTCGTCCTCGACCGTGTCGTCAGCCTCGACCGGGCTCTCCTCGACCTCGACCGCGTCCTCGACCGTGCCCTTGTCGACCTCGACCGCGTCCTCGATCGGGTCCTCGTCGACCTCGACCGCGTCCTCGACCACGGTCGGCGCAAGGTGCTCGTCGTCGGCCATCTCCTGGTCTTCGCGCTCGTCTTCGACCTCGATGGCCTCTTCGACCTCCGGGTCGTCGGCGTTGCCGTGACGCGGTCCCTCGGTGGAGTCCACTGCGCTCTCGCCCGACAGGGGAATCTCGGCACGGGCATCGGCCGAACCGGATCGGGCGTCGGCATCCGACGCGCCATCGATCTCCGGGCGACCGTCGACGGCCGCGGGCGTCGGAGGCACCGAGGAGATCGTGATGGACGAGGCCGGCACGGGATCCAGCGCCACGGCGGGGAGCCGCCGTCCGGTGGAGGTGGCCTCGACCGACTCGGCGAACGGCTCGGTGCGCAGCTCGGCTGCCGAGGCCTCGTCGACCTCGCCGTCGATCACCTCGTCGTCGGCCAGGTCGTCGTCGGGCGACACCGGCATCACGACGGTCACCTGAGCGGTGGCCGGGCTGCCGACGATGCCGATCGCCGTCGTGTCGATGGCGATCGCGTCATCCAGAACGCCGGTCGAGTCGTCGTCGACGGGATCGGCGGTGTTGTTCGTGTTCACGGTCTTGCTCCCAGCTCGCGCGGACGAGGGCGCGGTCATCCGACCGCGTCCCCCGCCCGCACAAGGTTAGTGGGCCGGACGGACGACGACCAAAAGGTCGCCGGCGTCGACCTGCTGGGTCGGCGTGATCGCGAGCCGCTCGACGACGCCGTCGACGGGCGTCGTGATGGCCGCTTCCATCTTCATCGCCTCGATCGACGCGACGGGTTCGCCCGCGCGCACCGAGGCGCCGACCTCGACCTTGAGGGTCACGACTCCGGAGAACGGCGCGGCGACCTGCCCCGGCACGGAGGTGTCGGCCTTCTCCACCTCGGGTGCGTCGACGGAGATGGAGCGGTCGCGGACGAACACCGGGCGCAGTTGACCGTTGAGCGTCGTCATCACGGTGCGCATGCCCTTGTCGTCGGCGTCGCCGATCGCCTCCAGACCCACGAAGAGCTGAACGCCGCGATCGATCTCGACCAGATGCTCCTGCCCGGCCACCAGCCCGTAGAGGTAGTCGCTCGTGTCGAGAACCGAGAGGTCGCCGAAGAGCTCGCGCATCTGCGTGAACTCCCGCATCGGGGCGGGGAACAGGAGGGCGTTGAGCCGGGCACGCCGGGTCTCGCCGCCGGACGCCAGCGCCGCCCGGTCGTCGTCCGAGATGTCGGTGACCCCGACGCGCACCGACCGGCCGGCGAGGACCTTCGTGCGGAAGGGCTCCGGCCAGCCACCGGGCAGGTCGCCGAGCTCCCCCGCCATGAATCCCACGACGGAGTCCGGCACGTCGTACTTCTCGGGGTGGGCCTCGAAGTCAGCCGGATCGGCCTTGACCGCCGCGAGGTGCAGGGCGAGGTCGCCGACCACCTTCGAGGAGGGCGTGACCTTGGGCACTCGGCCGAGGATGCGGTCGGCGGCGGCGTACATGTCCTCGATGAGCTCGAAGTCGTCGGCCAGGCCGAGAGCCTTCGCCTGCTGTCGGAGGTTCGACAGCTGACCGCCCGGGATCTCGTGGTGGTAGACGCGACCGGTGGGTCCGGGAAGGCCCGACTCGAACGGCGCGTACTGGTGGCGCACGGCCTCCCAGTACGGCTCGAGGTCGGAGACGGCGGAGAGATCGATCCCGCTGTCGCGTTCGGTGTGCGCGAGCGCGGCGACGAGGGCCGAGAGGGACGGCTGGCTCGTCGTCCCGGAGAGCGGAGCGGATGCCGCATCGACGGCGTCCACCCCCGCCGCACTGGCGGCGAGCAGCGTGGCCAGCTGGCCGCCCGGGGTGTCGTGCGTGTGCAGGTGCACGGGCAGGTCGAAGCGTTCGCGCAGTGCCGAGACGAGCTTCGCCGCCGCCGCAGGCCGCAGCAGACCTGCCATGTCCTTGATGGCGAGGATGTGCGCTCCCGCCTCGACGATCTGCTCCGCGAGCCCGAGGTAGTAGTCGAGGGTGTAGAGGTCTTCGGCAGGATCGAGGAGGTCACCGGTGTAGCAGAGCGCCACCTCGGCCACCGCCGTGCCGGTGCGGCGCACGGCGTCGATCGCGGGACGCATCTGCTCGATGTCGTTGAGGGCGTCGAAGATGCGGAAGATGTCGACGCCGCTCGCCGCGGCTTCCGCCACGAACGCCTCGGTCACCTCGGCCGGGTACGGCGTGTAGCCGACGGTGTTCCGCCCGCGGAGGAGCATCTGGATCGCGACGTTCGGCAGTGCCGCCCGCAGCTTGTCGAGGCGCTCCCACGGGTCCTCTCCCAGGAACCGGAGGGCGACGTCGTAGGTCGCTCCTCCCCACGCCTCGACCGAGAGCAGCTGGGGCGTCAGCCGGGCGAGATGCGGCGCGACGGCAACGAGGTCGCGGGTGCGCACGCGGGTGGCCAGCAGCGACTGGTGCGCGTCGCGCATCGTCGTGTCGGTGATGGCCAGCGCGGTCTGCGCGCGGAGGTCTGCCGCGAAGCGCTCGGGACCGAGCTCGAGCAGCCGCTGCCGCGATCCGGGCGCTGCGTCGACGGAGAGGTCGATCCGCGGCAGCTTGGTGCGCGGGTCGACGACACCGGGATGGCTGCCGTTGGGCTTGTTGACCGTGACGTCGACGAGCCAGTTGAGGATCTTCGTGCCGCGATCCTTGGACAGGCGTCCGCGCAGCAGCTCGGGGCGCTCGTCGATGAAGGAGGTGCTCAGATCGCCGGCGACGAAGGCCTCATCGTCGAGGAGCGCCTGGAGGAACGGGATGTTCGTCGAGACGCCACGGATCCGGAACTCCGCGAGGGCGCGTCGGGCTCGGGCGACCGCGGCGGGGAAGTCACGGCCGCGGCACGTGAGCTTCGACAGCATCGAATCGAAATGCGGGCTGATCTGCGCGCCCTGGTGCACGGTGCCGCCGTCGAGACGCACCCCGGCCCCGCCCGGCGAGCGGTAGGTCGTGATCTTGCCCGTGTCGGGTCGGAAGCCCTGCATCGGGTCCTCGGTGGTGATGCGGCACTGCAGCGCCGCACCCCGGAGGTGCAGGTCCTTCTGCTGCAGGCCCAGATCGGCGAGCGTCTGCCCCGCGGCGATGCGCATCTGGCTCTGCACGAGGTCGACGTCGGTGACCTCCTCGGTCACGGTGTGCTCGACCTGGATGCGCGGGTTCATCTCGATGAACACGACCTCGCCGGCGCGCTCTCCCGCGGTCTCCAGGAGGAACTCGACCGTGCCGGCGTTCTCGTACCCGATCGAGCGGGCGAACGCCACGGCGTGCGCGTGCAGGGCGCGGCGGACGTCGTCGTCGAGGTTCGGCGCCGGCGCGATCTCGACCACCTTCTGGTGGCGACGCTGCACGGAGCAGTCGCGTTCGAACAGGTGCACCGTCTCGCCGGTCTTGTCGGCGAGGATCTGCACCTCGATGTGCCGCGGACGCAGCACCGCCTGCTCGAGGAACATGCGCGCGTCACCGAACGCGCTGCCGGCCTCCCGCATGGCCTCGGCGAGGGCGGGCGCGAGCTCGTCGGCGTTCTCGACGCGGCGCATCCCGCGGCCTCCACCCCCGGCGACGGCCTTCGCGAACAGCGGGAAGCCGATGTCGGTCGCCTGCGCGACCAGCACGTCGACGTCGTCCGACGCCTCCGTCGAACGGAGCACGGGCACGCCCGCCTCGATCGCGTGCCGCTTCGCCTCGACCTTGTTGCCCGCCATCTCGAGCACGCCCGCAGGGGGTCCGATGAAGACGATGCCGTTCTCGGCCGCCTTCGCCGCGAGTTCGGGGTTCTCCGAGAGGAAGCCGTACCCGGGGTAGATCGCGTCGGCACCCGACTCCACCGCCACGCGGATGATCTCGTCGACGTTGAGATAGGCGCGCACCGGGTGGCCGCGTTCGCCGATCTCGTAGGCCTCGTCCGCTTTGAGCCGGTGCACGGAGCCCCGGTCCTCGTGCGGGAAGACCGCGACGGTCCTGGCGCCGACCTCGTAGGCCGCTCGGAAGGCACGGATCGCGATCTCGCCACGATTGGCCACAAGGATCTTCTGGAACATGCACACCTCTGAGAGCTCGATGCACGCGGGGGACGCGCATGGGGCGGGGCTGAGTGTCCCCCCAGACTAGGGCAAGGTAACGTGGAGATCGTGCACGTACTCAGCGTCAGCTCTCTCAAGGGAGGCGTCGGCAAGACGACCGTGACCCTCGGCTTGGCCTCAGCGGCCTTCGCCCGGGGCATCCGGACTCTCGTCGTCGACCTCGACCCGCAGTCGGATGTGTCCACCGGCATGGACATCCAGGTCGCCGGACGACTCAACATCGCCGACGTCCTCGCGAACCCGAAGGAGAAGGTCGTCCGTCAGGCGATCACCTCCAGCGGCTGGGCGAAGGTGCACCCCGGCACGATCGACGTGCTCATCGGCAGCCCGTCGGCGATCAACTTCGACGGCCCGCACCCGAGCGTGCGCGACGTGTGGAAGCTCGAGGAGGCGCTGGCCGCGGTGGAGTCCGAGTACGACCTCGTGCTCATCGACTGCGCCCCGTCGCTCAACGCGCTCACCCGCACCGCCTGGGCGGCGAGCGACCGCGTCATGGTCGTCACCGAGCCCGGACTCTTCTCCGTCGCCGCCGCCGACCGCGCGTTGCGCGCCATCGAGGAGATCCGCCGTGGACTCTCTCCGCGCCTCCAGCCGCTCGGCATCGTCGTGAACCGCGTGCGCCCGCAGTCCATCGAGCATCAGTTCCGCATCAAGGAGCTCCGCGACATGTTCGGCCCGCTCGTGCTCTCCCCCCAGCTCCCCGAGCGCACCTCGCTGCAGCAGGCGCAGGGAGCGGCCAAGCCGCTGCACATCTGGCCGGGCGATTCCGCGCAGGAGCTCGCCGGAGACTTCGACCAGCTGCTCGACCGCATCATCCGCACCGGACGGATCCCGGTGCCCGAGAGCGGCCCGCAGGCCTGAGCCCTCCCCCGCACGCAGAAACGGCCATCCTCTTCCGAGGGTGGCCGTTCTCGTTCAGGGGGGGAGATCAGGCGGAGCGCTGAGCCCGACGGTTCGCCAACTCGTCGACGGGATCCGGCGCCGTCGGATCGAACTCGACCAGCGTCGACTCCACCTCGCGGAGGACCTTGCCGACCGCGATGCCGAAGACGCCCTGGCCGCGACTGACGAGGTCGATGACCTCGTCGTTGGAGGTGCAGAGGTAGACCGAGGCGCCGTCGCTCATGAGCGTCGTCCCCGCCAGATCGCGGATGCCCGCACGGCGCAGCTCGTCGACGGCGGTACGGATCTGCTGCAGGGAGATGCCGGTGTCGAGAAGGCTCTTCACGAGCTTGAGCACGAGGATGTCGCGGAAGCCGTAGAGACGCTGCGAGCCGGATCCGCTCGCCCCACGGACGGTCGGGACGACCAGTTCGGTGCGGGCCCAGTAGTCGAGCTGGCGGTAGGTAATGCCCGCCGCGCGGGCGGCGATGGCCCCGCGGTAGCCGACCTCGTCGTCCATGGCGGGAAGACCGTCGGTGAAGAGGAGTTCGGTCACGAACCGCGGGTCTCCTGCGAGCTCATCCGCATTCATTTCAATTCCTCCCTGGAACGGTTATCTCCACGGTAGAGCAGCACCCCGGCACCGGCAACGACATCACGCGCGGCCCGAAGGTGTGTCGCAACCAGTTCGTTACGAAAGCATGCGCGCGAGCGCATCCTTCACGAACAGCGTGCGCACCTCGTCGATCTTCGCCGCCAGCTCCGGCGCGAGTTCGCCGGCCCTCCCCCGTGACGCGGCGTCGGTGCGACGCAGCATCGGCGACAGCGCCGATTCGATGAGCGCCACCTCGTGCTCGGCGCCCTGGCGCAGCGAGCGGAGGTGACGCGGCTCGATGCCGTGCCGGTCGAGCGCCACGAGGCCACGGAGCAGCGCGACCGTCCCCTCGGTGTAGGTCTCCTGGGCGATGATGACGCCGGTGCTGATCGCGTCGTTGAGGAGCTGGGGCCCCGCGCCGGCGGCGGCGAGCATTTCTTCGCGACGGTAGCGGCGCGGTGCCGGCGAGATCGACGGCGGAGCGACGAACGACGACGCCTCCGACCCGGCCGCGTCCAGCTGCTCGCGGATCACGCTCAGCGGGAGGTAGTGGTCGCGCTGCAGAGTGAGTCCGAGACGGAGGCGCTCGATGTCGGCGGGCGAGAACTTGCGGTACCCCGACTCCGTGCGCGACGGCGTCACGATGCCCTGCACCTCGAGGAAGCGGAGCTTGCTGGAGGTGAGATCGGGGAACTCCGGCGTGAGCCGGGCGAGCACCTGACCGATGCTCAGAAGCCCCGCAGACGACGATCGTTCGCGGGCGGGGGATGCCGCCATCAGGCGGTCGCCGCGCGGTCGACCGGGGAGGCGAAGAAGTTCAGACGGAACTTGCCCACGCGCACCTCGGCGCCGTCGACCAGAGGACTGCGGTCGAACCGCTCCCCGTTGACGTACGTCCCGTTGAGCGATCGCTGGTCGATGATCTCGAACGTCGTGCCCGAGCGGGTGATCTCGGCGTGACGGCGCGAGACGGTCACGTCGTCGAAGAAGATGTCGGCCTCGGGGTGCCGTCCCACCGTCGTCACATCGGTGTCGAGGAGGTAGCGGGCGCCCGCGAGTGCGCCCGAGCGCACGAGCAGCAGCGCCGAACCCGACGGGAGCGCGGCGATCGCCGTCTGCTCGACCTCGGTCAGCTCCACGCCGAAGGGGACGAAGGACAGGTCGGAATCGTGTCCGAATGTCTGCGTCACGTCGTGCCTGGGCTCGCCGGAGCGGTGGATCGCCGCATCTGCGGCCGGTCGGCTCTCGCTGTCTGTCACTTTGCCCTCCTGGCTGTCCAGACTAACGGATTGGAGGGGCCTCGCGGGAGCCGCAGCCACACTCAGCACGTCCACACCGGATATTCCTAGGCTGGACACGTGAAGACCTCAGCCTCGCGCCGCCCCGCCGCGCCCGCCCTCCTCCTCGCCGCCCTGCTCGCGGCATTCCTCGTCCTGCTGTTCCCCGCCCCCGCATCCGCCCACGACGAGCTCGTGTCGTCGTCGCCCGAGGCCGGCTCCACGGTCGAGCAGTTCCCGGCGGAGATCGTCCTCACCTTCAGCGCCGAGCTCATCTCCGGCGGGAACGCCACCGAGGTGCAGGTCCTCGACGCCGCAGGCGAGCTCGTCACCGAAGGCGACGCGGTCACCGCGGGGACCACCGTCACGCAGCCCCTGAGCACCGACGGAGGGGCGGGCGACTACCGCGTGCTGTGGCGGGTCGTCTCGAGCGACGGGCACCCCACGGACGGCGAGTTCACGTTCACGGCGGCGGCCGGGTCCTCGGCGGGTGCCGTGCCGACCCCCGCGACCTCCTCCGCGCCCCCGGCCACGACCGAGGCGACGCCCACCCCCACGTCGTCCGCGACGACCGCCCCTCCGTCCGCCAACGACGAGGCCGAGAACCCCGCAGCCCCCGCCCTGGTCTGGGTGCTGGCGATCATCGGCGCCCTCGTCGTCGCGGCAGCCGTCACCGCCGTCGTCGTGCGGTCGAAGCGTCGCGGTCACCCCGGCCCCGCCGCCGATTCCGACGCCCCTTCAGCGCGATAGGCTGGACGCATGCCTCATTACGACGTCGTCATCCTCGGTGCAGGTCCTGGTGGGTACGTCGCTGCGGTTCGCAGCGCCCAGCTCGGCCTGTCCACCGCCATCATCGAGGAGAAGTACTGGGGTGGTGTCTGCCTCAACGTCGGCTGCATCCCCTCCAAGGCGCTCCTCAAGAACGCGGAGCTCGCGCACACCCTGAAGCACAAGGCCGACTTCTTCGGCATCTCCGGTGACTTCACGATCGACTTCGGCAAGGCGTTCGACCGCAGTCGCGTCGTCGCCGAGGGTCGCGTCAAGGGCATCCACTTCCTGATGAAGAAGAACAAGGTCACCGAGTACGACGGCCGCGGCACCTTCACCGGCCCGAAGGCGATCTCGGTGGCGAAGTCCGACGGGACGACCGAAGAGGTCACCTTCGACAACGCCATCATCGCGACCGGTTCGACGGTCCGTCTGCTCCCCGGTGTCACGCTCAGCGAGAACGTCGTGACCTACGAAGAGCAGATCATGACCCGCGACCTGCCCGAGTCGATCGTCATCGTCGGCGCCGGCGCGATCGGCATGGAGTTCGCCTACGTCATGACGAACTACGGCGTGAAGGTCACGATCATCGAGTTCCTCGACCGCGCCCTCCCCAACGAGGACGCCGACGTGTCGAAGGAGATCGCCAAGCAGTACAAGAACTACGGCGTCGAGATCCTCACCTCCACCAAGGTGGAGACGGTCGTCGACAACGGCTCCTCCGTCACCGTCACGTACACCGGCAAGGACGGCCAGGCGGGTTCGATCGAGGCGTCGAAGGTGCTCATGTCGATCGGCTTCGCGCCGAACGTCACCGGCTTCGGTCTCGAGAACACCGGCGTCAAGCTCACCGAGCGCGGCGCGATCGACATCGACGACCACATGCGCACCAACGTCGAGGGCATCTACGCCATCGGCGACGTCACCGCCAAGCTGCAGCTGGCCCACGTGGCCGAGGCGCAGGGCGTGGTCGCCGCCGAGACCATCGGCAAGGCCGAGACCATGCCGCTCGGCGACTACCGCATGATGCCCCGTGCGACGTTCTGCTCGCCCCAGGTCGCCTCGTTCGGCCTCACCGAGCAGCAGGCGAAGGACGAGGGGCGCGAGATCAAGGTCGCGACGTTCCCGTTCATGGCGAACGGCAAGGCGCACGGCCTCGGCGAGCCGGTCGGCTTCGTCAAGCTCATCGCGGATGCCGAGCACCTCGAGCTCATCGGCGCGCACATGATCGGCCCGGACGTCTCGGAGCTCCTCCCCGAGCTGACGCTGGCGCAGAAGTGGGACCTCACGGCTCTCGAACTGGCCCGCAACGTGCACACGCACCCGACACTGTCGGAGGCGCTCCAGGAGGGCTTCCACGGTCTTGCAGGACACATGATCAACTTCTGATCCTCCGCTTCGAAGGCCCGGTCCGCGCTCGCGCGACCGGGCCTTCGTGCGTCACAGTCCGTTCATCGTGACGAGGTCGGCGGAGCGCTCGCGCATCGACGCGGTGCCCATCATGCGGATGAGCCCCTCCCGCGGCAGCACGCCGAGACGGGGCACTGGTGCACCCATCGCCATGTAGAACCGCGAGCGGTCCTGGGCGCGACGGGCGGTGCGGCGCGCCCGGCGCTCCCACTCCCGCAGATCCGGCGCCTCCGCTCCGGACGCGGCGAGCAGGGAGTCCGCCAGCCGGCCGGCGTTCATCCAGCCGACGTTCATCCCCTGGCCGCCGATCGGGCTGAGTTCGTGCGCCGCGTCTCCGAGCAGCACCACACGACCGCTCACGAAGCGGTCGGCGATGTGCTGGGTCGCGTGGAACGTCGACGGGCGGCTGCCGCAGGCCAGCCGGGGGCGGATGCCGGTGCGGCGCTCGACAGCAGCGACGAAGCCCGCTGCGGTCTCGTCGTCGTCTCCCCCGCGACGGCGCAGCACCCAGCGCCGACGCCCACCGGGCAGGGGGAAGGACTCCACCAACCCGCGCGGTTCGC
>DAMDKH010000016.1:10778-19791 GCA_032099965.1 Microbacterium sp. | reverse complement strand
GGACTCCGCCGGCGTGCCGACCGGACGCGCGGTGCGTGTGGCGACGACGGCCGAGGTCGAGGCGGCGTTCGACGAGCTCGGCGCCCCCCACGTGGTCAAGGCCGACGGGCTCGCCGCGGGCAAGGGCGTCATCGTCACCTCCGACCGCGCCGAGGCCCTCGCCCACGCGCAGCAGTACCTCCCCGCGGGGCCGGTGCTCGTCGAGGAGTTCCTCTCGGGACCCGAGGTCTCGCTCTTCTTCCTCAGCGACGGCGACACCGTGCGCGCCCTCAGCCCCGCGCAGGACTTCAAGCGGGCTCTCGACGGCGATGCGGGCCCCAACACCGGGGGCATGGGCGCCTACTCCCCCCTGCCCTGGCTGGCCGAGCAGTTCGGGGGCGAGCGCGAGTTCGTCGAGCAGGTGACGCGCGACGTCGCCCTCCCCGTGATCCGTCAGCTCGACTCCGAGGGCACGCCGTTCATCGGCCTGCTCTACGCCGGCCTCATCCTCACCTCCGACGGGGTGCGGGTGATCGAGTTCAACGCTCGGTTCGGCGACCCCGAGACCCAGGTGGTGCTGCCGCGTCTGCGCACGCCGCTGTCCGCCCTGCTGTTCGCGGCGGCGTCGGGAACGCTGGAGGATCAGCCGCAGCCCGAGTTCTCCGACGAGGTCGCCCTCACCGTGGTGCTGGCGAGCGAGGGATACCCGGAGGCCCCGCAGACCGGTCGTCCCATCGAGAACCTCGCCGCGGCGGCCGACGTCGAGGGCGTGCGGATCGTGCATGCGGCGACGGCGGGCCCGGATGCCCCGGGCGGCGACCTTCTCGCGACGGGGGGCCGCGTGCTCAACGTGGTGGCGACGGCATCCGACTTCCGCACCGCCCGGGAGCGCGCGTACGACGCCATCGGCCGCATCGCGCTGGAGGGCTCCCACTACCGCCGCGACATCGCCGCGCGGGTCGCGGAGTAGGCGCTACTCGCCGGGGGCGTCGGACAGGGCGATCCAGTACCGTCGCTGCACGCCCGCACCCCGGCTGGTCTGGTCGCTGACGTCCTGCAGCACGCCCCCGGCGCGCTCGATCGTGCGGGCAGATGCCGCGTTGTCGACGTCGCACGTGAGGAAGACGCGGTCGAGGCCGAGCTCGCGCGCCCGGTCGAGACCGAGCAGCAGGGCCCGGGTCGCGATGCCCTGCCGGCGGCGCGAGGCGCGCACGGCGTAGCCGATGTGTCCGCCGGTCTCCTGCAACCAGGCGTTGAGCGTATGCCGGAACGAGAGGAAGCCGACGACCTCGTCTCCTTCGACGACCCAGTAGAGGTCGTTGTGCACGCGGTCCTCGGGCGGCGCGATGCTGGTGTCGGCGAGCCGCCTTGCGGTCGCGATGAGCGCATCCAGCGTCTCCCGGTCGGGCGACACCGGGGCGGTCAGCCCGGACCCGTCGATGTGCCCGTCATCGAACTCCGCCACGGCCGAAGCCCAGGAGTCGAAGAGGTCGGTGGTCGGACGGACGAGGCGAACGGTCATCGCCCCAGCCCATCAGACGACGGCGGGTCACCGCAAACGGCGGTCAGAGCACCTTCGAGAGGAACTCCCGCAGGCGCTCGTTCTTGGGAGCGCCGAAGAGCTCGGCGGGAACCGCCTCCTCGACGACGACACCGTCGTCCATGAACACCGTGCGGTCGGACACCTCGCGCGCGAAGCCCATCTCGTGGGTGACGAGCACCATCGTCATGCCGCCCTCGGCGAGGTCGCGGATGACCTGCAGCACCTCGCCGACCATCTCCGGGTCGAGGGCGCTGGTGGCCTCGTCGAACAGCATGATCTCGGGGTCCATCGCGAGGGCACGGGCGATGGCCACGCGCTGCTTCTGGCCGCCCGAGAGCGATGCCGGCTTGGCATCCGCCTTCTCCGAGAGCCCGACGCGTTCGAGCAGCGAGACGGCGCGCTCCCGGGCCTTCGACTTCGAGAGGCGGCCGAGTTCGATCGGCGCGAGGGTGATGTTCTCGAGCACCGTCATATGCGGGAACAGGTTGAAGTGCTGGAAGACCATGCCGATGCGCTGGCGCACCTCGTCGAGCTTGACGCTCTTGTCGGTCAGGTCGACGCCGTCGATGACGACCCGGCCCGACGTCGGCTCCTCGAGCTTGTTCAGGCAGCGCAGCAGGGTGGACTTGCCCGAACCCGACGGGCCGATGACGGCGACGACCTCGCCGTCGGCGACGCTCAGGTCGATGCCCTTGAGCACCTCGTTGCTCCCGAACGACTTGTGCAGGTCCTGCACGGCGATCTTGCTCATGCGGTGAACGTCCTCTCCAGGCGGTTCGCGAGCAGCGTCAGCAGCGTGATCACGACGAAGTAGATGATGGCGACGATCGTCAGCACCTGCGCCGACAGGTACGTCGAGGCGATGATCTGACGCGACTGGAACGTGAGCTCGGCGAGGCCGATGACACTGATCAGCGACGTGTCCTTCAGGGTGATGATGCCCTGGTTCACGAACGACGGGATCATGATGCGGAACGCCTGCGGGAGCACGACCTTCTGCATCGTCTTCCAGTGGCCGAGGCCCAGCGAGCGCGACGCCTCGTTCTGACCGGGGTCGACGGCCTGGATGCCGCCGCGGATGATCTCGGTCATGTACGCGCCGGTGTTGAGCGACAGCGTGATCGCTCCCGCGACGAAGGGGTTGAACGTGAGCCCCGGGAACAGCTGCGGGATGGCGAAGAACACGAAGAACGCCTGCACGAGGATCGGCGTGCCGCGGAACACGAAGACGTACGCGGTGGCCAGCCAGCGGAACGGCAGGAACCGCGACAGGCGTCCGAACCCGAACGCGACGCCGAGAATGAACGCGGCGACCAGCGCGACGAGGGTCGACAGGATCGTCAGCCACAGGCCCTGCATGAGCTGCGGCCAGTACTTCACGGCGACGGAGACGATGTCGGTGGGCTGTGCGGATGCTTCGCCGCCGAGGTACGTGTCGACGATCTCGTCGTACTCGCCCGACTCCTGCAGGTTCGCGAGGCCCGCGTTGAACTTCTCGATCAGCTCGGGGTTCTGCCCCTTGTTGACCGCGAAGCCGTATTCGCCGCCCAGCTCCGGCTCGCCGATCAGGCGGAAGCCGGACCCCTGCTGGATGCCGTAGGCCAGCACGGGGAAGTCCTCGAAGTATCCGACGGCCTGACCGGCCTTGACCGCGTCGACCATGTCGGTGGTGTCGGAGTAGGGGGTGATGCGGAAGCCGTACTCCTCCTGGTTGTCCTCGGCGAAGGTCTGCCCCTGGGTGCCGGTCTTCACGGCGACGGTCTTGCCGTCGAGGTCGTCGAGCGACTGGATGTCGCTCGCTTCGAGCACGCCGAGCTGGATGCCGGAGGTGAAGTACGGCTCGCTGAAGTCGAACGTCTGCTGACGCTCCTCGGTGATCGACATGCCGGCCATGACCGCGTCGACCTGGTTGGACTGCAGGGCCTGCAGGGCGGCGTCGAATCCGAGCTGGCGGATCTCGACCTCGAAGCCCTGGTCCTCCGCGATCGCGTGGAGGAGGTCCATGTCGATGCCGACGAGCTCGCCGTCCTCGTTCGTGAACTCGAACGGGGCGAACGTGGTGTCGGTGCCGATGACGTACGTCTCGCCGTCGCCGGCGGCCGCGGCGGGGGCGGCGCCTCCGAGCAGGGCGGCGCCCGCGACGAGCGCGGAGAGCGCCAGCGCGCTCGAGGTGCGTCCGAGGCGGCGCAGCCGCTGGCGCAGGGATGAGGGGTTTCGGATCACGACGGATGCTCCCGGGATCGGCGAGGGCGACCGGTCGATCGCCGCCCACCTACCTTAGTCAACACCTCGCGCCCCGCCCGTCGCCGGACGGAGCGCGAGATGCGATCAGGATGCCGGGGTCTTCGGCGCCCCGCGCAGGAACAGCGAGGCGACGAGCGCGACGAGGATCACGCACGCCGGGAGCAGCATCGCCTGGGACATGCCCGCGGAGAAGCCCTCCGCGACGACGTCGGGAAGAGCGCCCCCGCCGCCGCCGATCGCCCCGGATGCGTCGTCCATGCCCGGCAGGTTCGCCTCGAGGCGGGCCTGCATGAACGTCGCGATGGCGGCGGAGCCGACGACCGATCCGATGGTGCGCGTGGTGTTGTAGATGCCGGCGCCCGCGCCCGCCTGACGCAGCGGGAGCATCCGCGTGGCCGTGGTGGCGAGGGGTCCCCACATGCCCGCGTTGCCGAGTCCCATGAGCGCGGACGGGAACAGGAACATCCAGATCGGGGTGTCCATGTTCACCAGCGAGGAGTACCAGAACAGCGCTCCCGAGACGGCGAGCAGGCCGGGGATGAGGATGAGGCGGGGATCGGTGCGGTCCAGGATCTTGCCCGCGACCGGCGCCAGCACACCCGACAGCACCGCCATCGGGATCATGAGGAGCGCCGCCTCGGTGGGCGTGAGCCCCCGCGCGGTCTGCAGGAAGAACATCAGCGGCAGCGACATGCTCGTCACGGTGAACCCGACGGCGGCGATGGCGACATTCGCGCCGGAGAAGTTGCGATCGCGGAACAGCGCGAGCGGCACGAGCGCCTCGGAGGTCGTCTTCCACTGCTGCACGATGAAGACGGCGAGCACGACGATGCCGGCGATGATCATGCCCCACACCGAGATGGGGCCCCAGATGACACCCCAGTCGTACTTCTCGCCCTCCTGCAGTCCGAACACGACCAGGAAGATCGCCACCGCGCTGAGCACGACACCCAGGATGTCGAAGCGATGCGGGTGGGTGGTGAGCTTCGGCACGAGGATCCACGCGGCGACGAAGGCGATCACGCCGACGGGCAGGTTGACGAAGAAGATCCACTCCCAGCCGAGGCCGTCGACGAGCACGCCGCCGAGCAGCGGTCCGACCA
Source organism: Microbacterium sp. (assembly GCA_032099965.1). Lineage (GTDB taxonomy): Bacteria > Actinomycetota > Actinomycetes > Actinomycetales > Microbacteriaceae > Microbacterium. Next base: position 14,922 of record DAMDKH010000016.1, on the reverse strand, counting down.
GCGTCGCGACTCCGGCGGTCGCGCCCCACAGCCCCATGGCCGCGCCGCGGCGCTCGGGCGGGAACGTGCGCGTGATGACGGCCATCGTCTGCGGCGTCATGAACGCGGCGCCCAGGCCCTGCACGGCGCGAGCGGCGATGAGCCCCTCGAGCGAGCTGGAGAGTCCGCACCACAGCGAGGCCGCGGTGAAGATCGCGAGACCGATGAGGTAGATGTTCTTCGGGCCGAAGCGGTCGCCGAGGCGGCCGGTGATGAGCAGCGGAACGGCGTAGGTGAGGAGGTAGGCGCTGGTCACCCACACGACGTTGTCGAGGTTGTTGGTGTTCGGGTCGAGGGCGGCCTTGATCGCGGGGTTCGCGACCGAGACGATCGTCGTGTCGACGAGGATCATGAAGAAGCCGATGACGAGCGCCCAGAGGGCGGGCCAGGGGCTCTTCGGGGCCTGCCCGGGGGCGAAGGGGCCCGTCTCGGGGGCGGCCTGTCGGGATTCGGTCATTGCTGTGCAGCCTTTCGCTGAGCGATGTAGCGGTCGGTGTCGTCGAAATCGTCGGGGCCCCAGCGCAGGTCGTCGCCGTCGAGGCGGGCGAGGAGCGTGTCGAGCCAGCGGAGCTCGGCGGCGAGCAGCGCCTCCTGGCGCTCCACCTCGACGAGCACCTGGGGCGGCGTGCCCCGATCGTGCGCCGCGCGGAGTCCGTCGCGATGCAGGGCGTGCGAGACGACCAGGGCATCCCGGCGTTCGCGGAGCAGCGGAACCACGTCGTCACGCTCGAGGTTGTGCGACTCGGCGAGCGCCACGCGGAACTCGGTCTCGCGATCGACGCGGGGCAGCTCGCGCCGCAGCCACGCGAGCACGGCGTCGCGTCCGGCATCCGTCAGCGTGTAGGTCGTGCGCTCTGGGCGATTCCCCTCGCGATCGATGCCGACCTCGGCCAGAAGCCCCGCCTTCTGCAGCCGCGCGACGGTGTGGTAGAGCGTGCCGTTGGTGATCGTGAGGAGCCGGTCGTCGTGCCGCACGCGCAGCAGTCGCACCATCTCGTAGGGATGCATGTCGCCCTCGCGCAGCAGCGCGAGCACCATCACCCCCATGGGAGTGAGCGCGTCGACCGGGTCTTTCGCCATCACTGCTCCGTCTCGATTAGTCCACGTGGACTATACGCCTCGAAGAGGCTCGACGACAAGTCGATTCAGGGCAGAGCGCTGGGGCGCTCCGACGACCCCGGAGCGCCCGAGCGACGATCGACGACCCGCCGGGCGGTCAGCTCTTCAGCTTGCGCAGGGCCGAGCCCTTGTGCGCCGCCTCGGCCCCGGTCTTCTCCGACTTCACGATGTACGCCGGCTCGTCGGCGGATGCCGTGAACTTCTGATCGGCGAAGGTGAAGTCCTTCGTGCGCTTCTCCTGCACCGTCCCCCGGGTGCGCCCCTGCGACGTCGCCCAGCTCACCCGGTCGCCCTTCGACAGATCCTTCGTCATCATTCCTCCGCCCGTCGTGCTCCGAGGGTCGCCGAGGGGCCGCACCTCGCGCCCGGGGGTTGACACCGCGGCGGCCGACCGACCGGGATAATGGGGCGGGTGAGCACTCCTGCAGAAGGCACGGCACAGAGCATCCCCGGTTGGCGTCACCTCTACTCCGGCAAGGTACGCGACCTGTACGCATCGGAGGACCCGGGCGACACCCGCATCCTCGTCGTCGCGAGCGACCGGGTGAGCGCGTTCGACGTCGTGCTCGACCCGGGCATCCCCGACAAGGGCGCGCTGCTGACGCGACTGAGCCGCTGGTGGTTCGACCAGCTCGCGGTTCCCGACCACCGGGCCGAGGGCGAACTGCCCGAGGTCGTCGCCGATCGCGGCATGCTCGCGCAGTCGCTCGAGATGCTGCCCATCGAGTGCGTGGTGCGCGGCTACATCACCGGTTCGGGATGGGCCGAGTATCGGGAGCGCGGCACCGTGTGCGGCATCCCGTTGCCGCAGGGGCTGCAGAACGGCGACCGTCTGCCGGAGCCCCTCTTCACCCCCGCGTACAAGGCGCCGCTCGGCGAGCACGACGAGAACATCACGTTCGAGAAGACGGTCGAGCTCGTCGGTGCCGAACGGGCGGCCGGGCTGCGCGACGCGTCACTGGCGATCTACACGCGCGCGGCGGCGATCGCCGAGGAGAAGGGCCTGATCCTCGCCGACACGAAGTTCGAGTTCGGCACGGATGCCGAGGGCACGCTGCGCCTGGCCGACGAGGTGCTCACCAGCGACTCGTCGCGGTACTGGGATGCCGAGGCCTGGCGCACCGGCACCACTCCGGCCGAGCGGATGGCGAGCTTCGACAAGCAGATCGTGCGCGACTGGCTGGCCGCGCACTGGGACAAGCAGGGCGAGCCGCCCGTGCTGCCGGACGACGTCGTGGGCCGCACGGCCGACCGGTACCGCGAGCTGATCGCCCGCCTCGGCGCCTGAGGCCGGTCGCTCCGCACCCAGGCAACACTCAGGAATCGGTAGTGTGGCTGCAGCACTCCCCCACCCCGATCCTGAGGAGCCCGCATGCCCCTGTGGAAGATCCACGGAAACGGCCGCACGGTCGAGCCCGGCGCCGTCGTCGGTCCCGCTGAGCGTCTGAACTGGCCCGCCACCATTGCGATCGGAGCACAGCACGTCGTCGCGATGTTCGGTGCGACGTTCCTCGTGCCGACGCTGACCGGCTTCCCCGTCTCGACCACCCTGCTGTTCAGCGGCCTCGGCACGCTGATCTTCCTGCTGATCACCAAGAACCGGCTGCCCAGCTACCTCGGTTCGTCGTTCGCCTTCATCGCGCCCATCACGGCGGCGACGGCCTCGGGCAACTTCGGATCCGCGCTCGCGGGCGTCGTGGCGGTGGGCATCCTGCTCGCGGTCGTGGGTCTCGTGGTGCAGTTCGCCGGCCTGCGCTGGGTCGACGCGCTCATGCCGCCCGTGGTCGCCGGTGCGATCGTGGCGCTGATCGGCTTCAACCTCGCCCCCACGGCGTGGAGCAACTTCGCGCTCGACCCGGTGACCGCGACCATCACCCTCGTGGCGATCATCGTGTTCGCGGTGCTGTTCCGGGGCTTCCTCGGCCGCATCTCGATCTTCCTCGGTGTCGCCGTCGGATTCATCTGGGCGGCGTTCAACGGTTCGTTCGACGTGCCCAACGCGCTCCGCGGCGGTCGCACCCCGGCCGAGCTCATCGCCGACGCCCCCTGGGTCGGGCTGCCGGAGTTCCGCCTCCCCGACTTCGTCGACCCCGGCACCTGGTCGACGATCGCGATGTTCCTGCCGGTCGTGCTCGTGCTCGTCGCCGAGAACATCGGCCACGTGCGCGGCGTCGCCACCATGACCGAGGATCCCGCGATCAACCGCCAGACCGGACGCGCGCTGATCGCCGACGGCGTGGCGACCACGATCGCCGGCGGGTTCGGCGGCTCGGGCACCACGACCTACGGCGAGAACATCGGCGTGATGGCCGCCACCCGCGTGTACTCCACCGCCGTCTACTGGGTGGCCGGTCTGTTCGCGATCCTCCTGGCCTTCTCGCCCAAGGTCGGCGAGGTCTTCAACTCGATCCCCGCCGGGGTGCTCGGCGGGGCGACGACCGCCCTCTACGGCCTGATCGGCATCATCGGCATCAAGATCTGGGTCGACAGCCGCGTCGACTTCTCGCGCCCGGTGAACCAGTACACGGCCGCCGTCTCGCTCGTCATCGGCATCGCCGGATTCTCGATGCAGCTCGGCGACTTCGCCTTCGGCGGCATCGTGCTCGGCACGGTGGCCGCGCTGCTGATCTACCACGTGGGCAACCTCATCGCCCGCGCGCGCAAGACCGGTGCCGACGACCCCCGGCCGCTCGAGCCGGTGGGTCCGCTCGGCGGCGATCCGGCCTGACCCGAGCGGTCCGCCGACGACGAGGGCCCCGGAAGCTTCAGCCGACGCATCCGGGGCCCTTCGTCTCAAGCCGACGCGCGCACGACCAGCTCGGTCGGAAGGATCGTCGTGCGCGGCGGGTCGTCGCCCGCGAGGCGCGACAGCAGCACCTGCGCCATCGCCTCGCCCTGGGCGTACATCGGCTGCCGGATCGTCGTGAGCGGCGGATCGCAGCTCAACGCGACGGACGAGTCGTCGAAGCCCACCACCGCCACGTCG
>DAMDKH010000016.1:0-10621 GCA_032099965.1 Microbacterium sp. | reverse complement strand
GTCGGGCACCCGGATGCCGGCGGCGCGCAGCGCCGTGAGCGCACCACGGGCCATGAGGTCGCTCGCGACGAAGATCGCATCCGGGCGTCCGGCGGCGAGGATCCGCCGCGCCGCCTCCGCGCCCGAGGCCTCGCTGTAGTCGCCGGCCTCCTCGACGAACGGCGTCAGCCCCGCCTCCGACAGCGCGTCGCGGAACCCCTGACGCCGGTCGATCGCCGACTCCATCGTGAGCGTGCCCGAGATCGTGGCGATGCGGGTGCGGCCGAGGTCGACGAGATGGCGGGTCGCCACCCGCGCGGCCGCGATGTTGTCGACGTCGACGATGTAGTCGTTCGCCCGCGCCTGCACCGGACGACCGCCGTAGACCACCGGGACCGCGTCGGCGATGCGATCGATGAACGCATCACTGGTGTGGTGCGACACGAGCAGGGCGCCGTCGACGCCGCCGTTGCGCACGAACCCGGTCATCTTGTCGCCCGGGTCGTCGCTCGCGATGAGCAGGTTGAGCAGATAGTCCGAGCTGCGGAGCGCCCCCGTGATGCCCGCCACGATGGCGGCGAAGAACGGGTCGCCGAAGAACCGCGACGTGTCCTCCGGCACGATGAGGGCGATGGCGTGGGTCTGCCGCGACGCGAGCGAACGCGCGGCACGGTTGGGCACGTAGCTGAGCTGCTCGATCGCCGCGCGCACCGCCACGAGCGCCTCCGGGCTGACCGCCGTCGACCCGTTGACCACGCGCGAGACCGTCGACCGGGACACCCCGGCGGCGGACGCCACCTCTTCGATCGTCGCTCGCGACACCGCACTCCCTCTCGCCCGTCGGACGCCTGCTGCGGCCGTCCGCGCCGCCCGACCCGAGAGACCGGGGAACGGCCTCAGAGGGAACGAGCGGCGATGATGCGAGCGTACTCCCGGGCGGAGTCCTTCAACGTCCGCTCCTGGGTGTCGTAGTCGACGCGCACGATGCCGAAACGCTTGTCGTAGCCCCACGCCCACTCGTAGTTGTCGAACAGCGACCAGTAGAAGTACCCGCGCACGTCGACCCCGGCCTCGGCCGCGTCGAGCACGGCCCCGAGGTGCAGGCGCAGGAACTCGGTGCGGTCCGCGTCGTGCACGCGCGTCTCGCCGTCCTCCACCACGGCGACGTCGTCGTACGCGGCGCCGTTCTCGGTCATGTACAGCACCGTTCCGGCCGGCTCCGCGTACTCGGTCCACACGCGCTGGAGCAGACGGGTCAGGCCCTCCGGCTGCACCTCCCAGTTCTGGGCCGTACGGGGCAGGCCCCGCTCGACGTTGTAGATGTTCTCGAACGAGGGGTACGGGCTGCGCACCTTGCGCTCCGTGTCGGGCACGCTCTCGACAGCCGCCTCCGCGGGCGCCGCGCCGGCGACGAGATCGCCGTGATAGTAGTTCACGCCCTGCGTGTCGATGGGCTGCGAGATCGTCGCCAGGTCGCCGTCGCGCACGGCCGCCTCGAACCGCGCCACCGCATCCGCATCGACCGCGCGGATGTCCTCGACGATGTCGGCGGGATACGCGCCCCGGTAGATCGGGTCGAGGAACCAGCGGTTGAACTGGCCGTCGATGCGACGCGCGGCGTCGACGTCGGCGGGGTTCGACGGGTCGGCCGGATCGGCGACCGTGTGGTTGAGGGTGATGCCGAGGTTCAGCGAGGAGTCACGACCGCGCAGCTCGCGCACCGTCTCGCCGTGGGCGAGCAGCAGGTGGTGCGAGGCGAGCAGCCCCTCCGCGACGCTCGTGTGCCCGGGGGCGTGCTCGCCGCCCGTGTACGAGAGGAAAGACGAGCACCACGGCTCGTTCAGCGTGGTCCACACCTTCACCCGGTCGCCCAGCGCGTCGTGCATCGTGCCGGCGTACTCCAGGAACCGGTCGACGGTGTCGCGGTCGGTCCATCCGCCCTTCTCCTGCAGGGCCTGCGGCATGTCCCAGTGGTACAGCGTGAGCCACGGCAGGATGTCGGCGTCGAGCAGCTCGTCGACGAGACGGCTGTAGAAGTCGACCCCGGCGGGGTTCACCGCCCCGCCGTCCGGACGCACGCGCGACCACGAGGTGGAGAAGCGGTAGGTCTGCAGCCCGAGGTCCTTCATGAGCGCCACGTCGTCGCGATACCGGTGGTAGTGGTCGCACGCCACGTCGCCGTTGTCGCCGTTGATGACCGCCCCCGGCACCCGCGAGAAGGCATCCCAGATCGAAGCGGTGCGCCCGTCCTCGAACGCCGCCCCCTCGATCTGATAGGCCGCCGTCGCGGCTCCGAACAGGAAGTTCTGGGGGAAAGCACGGGTCATAGAGGTCATCCTTTCACCGCGCCCGCCATGATGCCACTGACCAGCTGCCGCCCCGCGGCCACGAAGAGCACGAGGAGCGGAAGGGTCGCGAGCACCGCACCGGCGAGCACGATCGAGTAGTCGATGTAGTAACCGGACTGCAGTTGGCTCAGCGCGGTCTGGAGGGTGGGGTTCTGCGGGGAGAGCACGATGAGGGGCCACAGGTAGTCGGTCCACGCCGTCATGAACGTGAACAGACCGAGGATCGCCATCGCCGGGCGCGCGGCGGGGAGGCCGACGGTCAGGAAGGTGCGGAACTGGGTGGCGCCGTCCATGCGGGCCGCCTCGATCAGCTCGTCGGGGATGACGTCGACCAGATACTGCCGCATGAAGAACACCCCGAACGCGGTGACGAGCGTCGGCACGATGACGGCGCCGATCGATCCCGTCCAGCCGAGCTCCCGCATGAGCATGAACAGCGGGATGATGCCGAGCTGCGTGGGGATCGCCATCGTCGCGATCACGAACACCATCAGACCATCGCGGCCGCGGAACTTGAGCTTCGCGAACGCGTAGCCCGCCAGCGTCGAGAACGTCACGACCGAGAGGGTGATGATGCCCGAGATGAGGAACGAGTTGCCCAGGGCCAGCCAGAACGGGATCGCGTCGAGCACCTTGGCGGCGTTGGCGAGGAAGTTGCCGCCCGGCACGAGCGGCAGCGTCTCGCCGCGCGTGGCGTTGGTGCCGCTGGCCACGACGAACGACCACCACAGCGGGTACGCGCTGCCGAGCACGAAGGCGGCGAGCAGGCCGTAGGTGAGGAATCCGGGACGGCTGCCGATGCCCGCCGTGCCGCCGGACGCACCGCGTCGCCGTCGGATCCGCTCGGGAACGCTGAGGGCCATGGTCGCGGTCATCGGGCATCCTCCTCGATGCGGGAGCGGGCGGCGCGGGCGCGTCGCCGTGCGGAGCGGTCGGCGGTGGTCCCCGTCGCGATGCGACGCGAGATGAGGAAGTTGATCACGCCGATGCCCACGATCAGCAGGAACAGCAGGATCGCGACGGCGGATGCCTCCCCCAGGTCGCGGCGGAAGAACGCGAGCTCCCACAGGAACAGCACTGTCGTCTGGAACTGCCGGTCGCTGCCGCCGATGCCGCCCGCCGTCGACACGTCGAACAGGCGCGGCTCGGCGAAGATCTGCAGCCCGCCGATCGTCGCGGTGATGACGACGAAGATCAGCGTCGGGCGGATGGTCGGGATCGTGATGGAGAAGAAGCGGCGCGCGGCGCCCGCCCCGTCGAGTGCCGCCGACTCGTAGAGGTCGCGCGGCACCGACTGCATCGCGGCGAGCAGGATGAGGGCGTTGTACCCCGTCCAACGGAAGTTCACCATGATCGCGATCGCGATGTGCGACAGCACGGTGTCGTGCTTCCACTCCTGATCGGCGATGCCGATGAGGTTGAGCAGGTTGTTCGCCAACCCGTCCGCCTCGTTGAAGATGCTCGAGAAGATGATCGCCACCGCCACCGGGGTGACCACGAACGGGATGAGCACGCTCATCCGCCAGAACGTCGGTGCGCGCAGGCCGCGGTCGAGCAGGTACGCGATCACGAGGGCGACCGCGAGCTGCGGGATCGCCGACAGCAGGAAGATGCTGAGCGTGTTGCGGATCGAGTTCCAGAACATGTCGTCGCCGAGGATCTCGACGAAGTTGCCCAGGCCCACGAACGCGCCCTCGCCCTTCAGCAGATCCCACTCGTGCACGGCGACGTAGACCGTGTACAGCAGCGGGAACAGGCCGACGAGCCCGAACAGCAGGAAGAAGGGGGAGATGTAGAGGTACGGCGAGGCGCGCTGATCGAAACGCGACACGCGGTGGCGCCAGGAGCGGCGGGCCGGGGCATCCGAGAGCGGCGCGGATGCCGGGCGCTCGCGCTGCTGCTCCGTCTTCGGGGCGGTGAGAGTCATGGGAAGTCCTCGTCGAGATCCGGTGCTCCCGTCGCAGTCTCCGTCGGTTCGCGCGGACGCGAGAGACGGAGACTGCGATGGGAAGAGGTGTCGGATCAGCCGACCAGCTCGTCGAGCAGCTGGATGGCCTGCTTCCAGGCACCCTCGGTGTCGGTCTCGCCCCGGTCGAGCGCGCTCAGCGCCGGGCCGAACACGTTCTCCTGGATCACGGAGTCATCGGCGCCCTTGAACTGCGCCACCACGCCCTTCGCACGCTCGGCGAGGATGGCGCCGGTCGGCGCGTCGTTGAAGAACGGGTTCGGCGTGGCGTCGGACGCCAGCGACTCCTGCGCCTTCACCGTCGACGGGAAGTTGCCCGCCGCAGCGGACTGCTTCACCTGCTGCTCGGGCTGCGTCAGCCAATCGGCGAGCTCGGCCGCGGCCTCCTTGTGCTGCGAGCTCTCCGGGATCGACAGGAACGCCCCACCCCAGTTGGCGGCGCCCCCGGGGAACACGTCGGCGAAGTCCCACCCGGTCGACGCGTCTCCGCCGCCGGCCTCGACCTGACCCTGCACGACACCGAGCATCCAGCCGGGGCAGACGAAGGTCGCGAAGGTGCCGTCGACGAACGACTTGCCGCCGTTCCAGTCCCACGCGGTCTGCGCCGCCGACTGACCGCCCTCGGTGGCCGCGCCCAGCAGCTCGAAGCGCTCCTTGAGCTCGGCGTTGTCCTCGACGTTCAGGTCGCCGTCGGCGGTGTAGTACCCCTCCTCCAACTGGTTGACCATCGCGTTCCACACGAAGCCCGAGTGGTCGTACCAGGCCTTACCGGTCGTGGCGGTGTACTCCGCACCCACGGCGAAGTAGTTCTCCCAGTCGCCCTCGAGCAGCGTGGCGACCGACTCGCGGTCGCTCGGCAGACCCGCCGCCTCGAACGCCGCGCCGTTGTAGCAGATGCCCGACGGACCGATGTCGGTGCCGTAGCCGATGACGCGGCCGTCGGCATCCGTGGCCTGGCCGTACTTCCAGTCGACCCAGTCGTCCTTGCGGTCCTCGATGCCGTAGTCGCGGAGGTCGACGAAGGTGTCGGAGACGTCCATGACGGCGCCCAGCCATCCCTCCTCGATCGCGACGACGTCGCTGAGGCCGGAGCCGGCGGCGATCTTGGTGAACGCGTCGGTGCGGGCGTTGCCGCCGGTGTCGATGTTCGTCGCCTCGATGGTGATGTTGGGGTGCGCCTCCTCGTACTCGGCGTAGAGGTCGTCGTACCCGAAGGTGCCGAAGGTGGTGATGGTCAGCGTGATCTTCTCGTCGGCGCCGGCGTCGCCGTCGGCGGCTCCCGAGGCGCATCCGGCGAGGGCGAGGGCCGAGGCGGATGCCACGGCGGCGGTGGTGAGGACCCGGTGGCGGGCGCGTGCGTTCACTGTTCACTCCTTTGTGAGGTGGTGCGGGCTGGGTGGTGCGAGGAACGTGCGCGTCGTGGTGGCTCCCGATGGGAGCGCTCCCACGACGTTCCGGCCACTGTATGAGAGCGCTCCCACGGATGTCAAGAGGGCGTCGGGGCGCGACGACTCCGGGCGCACTCCGCACCAACTCAGGACGCAAGCCGCCGGTTCAGCCCCCGCGACCCCTTCCGGTCACCGAACAGCACCATCCGTCCTGAGTTCGGGCCGACGAGGCCGCGGGAGGTACCCTTGCTCGGTGCCCGAAGCCGAACTCTCCCCCGCTCTCCGCCGCGCCGAAGCCCTGATCCGCAGCGTGCCGGACTACCCCCAGCCCGGCATCGTGTTCCGCGACATCACGCCGCTGCTCGCCGACGCCGAGGCCCTCCGCGTCACCACCGAGGCGATCATCGAGCCGTTCGCCGGGCAGTTCGACGTCATCGCCGGGGTCGAGGCGCGCGGGTTCATCCTCGCCAGCGCCGCCGCCATCGCCGCCGGAGTGGGACTCATCCCCATCCGCAAGGCGGGCAAGCTCCCTCGGCCCGCCGCCTCGGTCGACTACGCCCTCGAGTACGGCACCGCCACCATCGAGATGCACGACGACCTGCCCGCCGGGTCGCGCGTGCTGCTGATCGACGACGTGCTCGCCACCGGCGGCACCCTCGCCGCCGGGCGCCAGCTCATCGAGCGGCTCGGCAGCCACGTCGCCGGGATCTCGGTGCTGTTCGAGATCGACGGCCTCGGCGGACGCGACCTCATCGGCGACCTGCACACCGTCTTCCACGCCTGAGGCCCGGGGAGGGGCGACCCGCCCGGGACGGTAGACTGATCGCGCCAGCCCTCCCGCGACTTCTGGAGCCGTTCATGCCCACCATCGTCGTCGACGTCATGCCCAAGTCCGAACTGCTCGACCCGCAGGGGAAGGCCGTCTCCGGAGCGTTCGCACGCCTCGGCGTCGAGGGCTTCACCGATGTCCGCATCGGCAAGCGCTTCGAGCTCACCGTCGAGGGCGAGGTCACCGACGAACTGCTCGCGGAGACCCGCCGCATCGCCGACGAGGTGCTCTCGAACTCCGTGATCGAAGACGTCGTGGGCATCGAGGTCGTCGAATGACCGTCCGCGTCGGCGTCGTCACCTTCCCCGGATCGCTCGACGACCGCGACGCCCAGCGCGCTGTGCGCATCGCCGGCGCCGAGCCCGTGCCGCTGTGGCATGGCGCGCACGATCTCGAAGGGGTCGACGCGCTCGTGCTGCCCGGCGGATTCAGCTACGGCGACTACCTGCGCGCAGGGGCCATCGCCGCCCTGTCGCCGATCATGTCCGAGGTGAAGGACGCCGCCACCCGGGGCATGCCGATCCTCGGCATCTGCAACGGCTTCCAGATGCTCGTCGAGTCGCACCTGCTGCCCGGCGGGCTCATCCGCAACAGCCACCAGCACTTCGTGCGTCGCGACCAGCGGCTGATCGTCGAGAACTCCGACACGGCGTGGACCAACGCGTTCCGCCGTGGACAGGAGATCGTCATCCCGCTGAAGAACGCCGACGGCGGTTACATCGCCGACGAGGAGACGCTCGACCGCATCGAGGGCGAGGGTCTCGTGGCGTTCCGCTACGCGGGCGTCAACCCGAACGGATCGCTGCGCGACATCGCCGGCATCACGAACGAGGCGGGCAACGTGGTGGGCCTCATGCCGCACCCCGAGCACGCCACCGAGGCCGGCTTCGGCCCCGACACGACCACCGCCATGCGCTCCGGCATCGACGGCATCGCATTCTTCGCGAGCGCGATCGCCGCGGTCGCCCGGGTCGCGGCCTAGCGAGCGCGAAGGGGGGCGGATGCTGCGGCATCCGCCCCCCTTGCGCGTGCGGGGAACCCGCCGAGGTCAGTCCGCCGGGAGCTGGAAGGGGTTGGCGCCCGCTTCGGCCAGGAGGTACCACGCGGTGGCGCCGGTGTGCAGGCTGGCGTAGTACAGGTCGCCGAAGCCCGAGTCGAGGCCGTCGGTCGACGTGGCGGTGATGCCCTTGCCGTCGCCGTTCGGCTCGTCGCGCTGACCGAGTCGGATGCTGCTCAGCAGCGACTCCGCCTCGTCCGCGTCGCCGGGGTGGTCGCGCAGCCGAAGGGCGAGCGCGAGGTGACCGCTGCCCTCGAACCACACCTTCGACACGTCGACGTCGCTGATCGATGCCCCGCGGTACGGGCCGTCGACCGCCATGAGGTGGCCGAGGGTCCAGTCGAGGGCGGTGTCGTAGCGCGCGTCGCCGGTGGCGAGGGAGCTCCACGTCTGGGCGTCGAGCGGGATGGGCCGGGTGTTGATCGTGCTGCCGTCGTTCAGGGTGCCGGTGTCGACGTGGCCGTCGGCGCTCTGCATCGCGGCGACGAAGTCGGCCGCGACCGCCGCCCGTTCGGCCCAGACCTGGTCGCCGGTGAGCTGCGCGAGCTGCGTGAAGAAGCCTGCGATGTCGCTGTTGTGCTCGGTCGACTTCCACTCGAGGGGCACCCCGGCGTCGGTCTGTCCGCCGGTGTAGCCGTACGGAGCTCGCACCATGTCGGCGGTGTTGTCCTGGATCCACTCCGCGATGCGGACCGCGCCGTCGAGGTAGCGGGTGTCACCGGTCGCGTGGAAGAGCCGCGCCAGCGCGAGGCCCGCCCACGCCTGGTTCCCGGTGAACGTGCCGGGGCCGGTGATCTCCATGCGTCCCTGCCGGATGCCGTGCGGCTCGTAGTGGGTGCGCACGCGTCCGTCGGCGAGGGGGTCGTTGGCCTGCACGAACAGCAGGGTCTCGCCGATGGACTCGGCACGGCGGATGTCGTCGGGGAGTCCCCGGGCGGTGTACGCGATCACGACGAGGGCGTCGTCGTAGACGAACGAGGGCGTGAAGTCCCAGGTGGGGGTGGTGAAGAACCCGCCCTCGTAGCTGCGCGGGAGGCAGCGTCCGTCTCCGTCGCAGAACTCGTCGACGCGGGCGTCGAGGAACTCGTAGGCCCGGGCGATGGAGAGGGTGCGGTCGGGGGTGGTCGGCGCCGGGGCGGGGTCGTCGGCCGAGACGGAGGCCGAGGCGGAGGTGCCCGTGAGCACCGCACCGGCCAGGAGCGCCGCAGCGAGCAGCCATCCGGCGGCACGGCGCGGAGAACGGGACATGGCAACCTCGCATCGGGGAAGGAGGGTCGGCAGAGTCCACCGCCCCCCGGTATACCACGATCCTTCCAGTCCTCCGCCCGCAGGGGAAGGGGTGTGCGACGGATATTTCCCCTCGTTAACGAGGAATTCTCCCCTCGATGCGGTCGGCGGGCCTCCGGATGCCGCGCACAGCCCATGTAAGCGTTTGCATTAGGCTCGTGGCATGACACAGCTCGAACAGTTCGCAGCGCCCGGTTCCGAGTGGTGGCGCAGCGCCGTCATCTACCAGATCTACCCGCGCTCCTTCGCCGACGCCTCGGGCGACGGCATCGGCGACCTCCCCGGCATCACCGCACGCCTCGACGCGCTCAAGGACCTCGGCGTCGACGCCATCTGGCTGAGCCCGTTCATGACGAGCCCCCAGCGCGACGCCGGGTACGACGTGGCCGACTACCGCGACGTCGACCCGCTGTTCGGCACCCTGGCCGACTTCGACACCATGCTCGACGCGGCCCACGCCCGCGGCATCCGGGTGATCGTCGACCTGGTTCCCAACCACTCCTCCGACCAGCACGAGTGGTTCCAGCAGGCTCTGAAGGCCGGCCCCGGCAGCCCCGAGCGCGCGCGCTACATCTTCCGCGACGGCAAGGGCGAGAACGGCGAACTGCCCCCGAACAACTGGGAGTCGGTCTTCGGCGGCGGCATGTGGCAGCGCGTGACCGAGGCCGACGGCACCCCCGGCCAGTGGTACCTGCACATCTTCGACCCCACCCAGCCGGACTTCGACTGGAACAACGAGGAGGTGCAGGAGGAGTTCCGCTCCATCCTGCGCTTCTGGCTCGACCGCGGCGTCGACGGATTCCGCGTCGATGTGGCCCACGGCATGATCAAGACCGAGGGGCTGCCCGACTACGTGCCCCCGACCGACTCCGACTCGATGGGCGGCGGCGAGTCCGACGTGCCCTACTGGGGTCAGGACGGCGTGCACGAGATCTACCGCGACTGGCACAAGGTGCTCGCCGAGTACGACGGCGACCGCGCCCTCTGCGGCGAGGCCTGGCTGCCCACGCTCGAGCGCACCGCCGAGTGGGTGCGCCCCGACGAGATGCACCAGACCTTCAACTTCCCGTACCTCATGACGCCGTGGGATGCCGAGAAGCTGCGTTCCGTGATCCGCGAGTCGCTCGATGCGTTCGGCAAGGTCGGCGCCCCCAGCACGTGGGTGCTCTCGAACCACGACGTCGTGCGTCACGCCACCCGCCTGGCGCTCACGGTCGACAACCCGCAGGGCGAGGGCATCGGCCCGAACACCGAGGGCAAGCCCGACCCCGTCGTGGGGCTCGCCCGCGGACGCGCGGCGACGACCCTCATGCTCGCCCTCCCCGGCTCGGCCTACCTCTACCAGGGTGAGGAGCTCGGCCTGCCCGAGGCCATGGAGATCCCCGACGAGTACCGTCAGGACCCCACCTGGTTCCGCACGAACGGCGAGCGCTACGGACGCGACGGATGCCGCGTGCCGCTGCCGTGGGACGCGGATGCCCCCGCCTACGGCTTCAACGAGACCGGACGCTCGTGGCTCCCGCAGCCGACGGAGTGGGCCGAGTTCGCCCGCAGCGTCGAGGAGCAGGACCCCACCTCGACCCTCGCGCTCTACAAGGAGCTGCTCGCGAAGCGCCGCGAGTTCGGCTTCGCCACGGGCTCGCTGGTCTGGGAGGACGCCGGTGCGGATGCCGTCGCCTTCCGACGCGGAGACGTGCACGTGGCCGTCAACCTCGGCACGGAGCCCCTCGCGCTGCCCGGCGACGCGACGGTCGTCGTCGCGAGCCG
>DAMDKH010000015.1:0-20255 GCA_032099965.1 Microbacterium sp. | reverse complement strand
CGCAGCGCCTCGCCCTGGCACGGGCGCTGCTGCGCGGCTTCCCGGTGCTCGTGCTCGACGAGCCCACAGCGGGGGTCGACCCGGATGCGTCAGACGCCCTGCTGCGCGACCTGCTGGGCGCCGCGGGCGAGCAGTCGGTGCTGCTCATCTCGCACGTGGAACCGCCGGCGGGATCGGTCGACCGGGTGGTGCGGCTGGAGGCCGGGCGCACCGTCTGACGGCGACGCGAGGGCCGGCCAGACGTGCCGGGTCTGTCGAGCGACGGGTCGGTCAGCGGTGGAGCGGCACCGGGGGCTCCATGACGATGCCCTGGGCTTCGAAGGCGCGGCGGCGTTCTTCGATGCGGCGGTGCAGTTCGAGCTGCGCGGCGTCGATGACGGCGGGGTCGAGGTCGACCGTGGGCGGACGCGGGTCGCCGTGGTGCGCGGCGATGTAGGCGTCTAGCTCGGGGCCGGACGTCCACGACGTGATGAGCGCGTAGCGCGGCGCGGTGCCCCGGTGCCAGACCGCGTGCCAGAAGCGCTGCGTGTCGACGACGATGCGCGATCCGGCGCGCAGGGGGAGGCGCACCTCGGTCGCGGGGTCGAAGCGGTCGGTGCGCAGGATGAGCATCGATTCGGTGTCGTCGGTGAGGTTGTAGTACCCGCGCACGACCCAGCCGGTGCCCTCGTCGTTGAGGCGGTTGTTGTCGTCCTGGTGGAGGTTGTAGATCGCGTCGGCGTATTCGTTGGGCTGCAGCTCGATCACGCGGCACCGGCCGACGGGGGCGCCGGGGGCCTCGGCGCGCGCCTTCAGCGTCGGGGCGACGGCCACCTGCGACGCGACCCACACGCCGTCGCGATCGGTGCGCGGGGGAGTGTGGTTCCAGAACCCGTTGCATTCGAGGTCGCCGGCGTAGCTGGCGAGGGGAGCGAAGCGGGTGATGCCCGACGAGCGCCAGGGGATGTACTCGAGATCGAGCCACTCCGCGGGGTCGGCGGACTGGTCGTGATCGTCGAGGACGACGTAGCCGGTCTCGGCCAGCGCCTCGGAGGTGATGTAGCCCATCCCTGCACGTCCTTTCGCTGAGGTCATCCTAACTCGGGGGTACCGACACGACGCGGGACGTCACCGGACAAAACGACGTCGGATGCCGGCGCTAGCCTGGGGACATGACGCAGCCGCAGGGTGCCCTTCTCGTGGGCAGTGTGAACTTCGACGACGCCGAGACGACGATGCGCACGGCATCCGATCTGCTCGGCGCCCATCTCCGCCGCCTTCCCGACGGGGAGGTCGGCAAGCGGTTCCACTGGATCATGTTCCAGCCCGACGTGCTCGGCGAGGCCGAAGGCATCGAGCGCGTGGGCGACGAGCCCATCCCGTTCGGCGCCGGGCTCGACGCGCGCGGACTGCGACTGGCCGAGGGCGTCGACCCGGGCGACATCGCCATCCCGCCGCTCGGATACGCGTCGGCGGCGATCGAGTCGTACGAGGTGTTCCGCCGCCTGCGCGACGAGGGGGCGATCCCGGCGGGCATCCGCTTCGAGGTGGCGCTGCCGACGCCGCTCGCGGTGATCTCCTCGTTCTTCCAGGGCGCTGACCGTGAGGCGTTCGAGGTGCACTACACGGCCGCGATGCTGCGTGAGCTCGACGAGATCACGGCGGCGATCCCGCACGACGACCTCGCCATCCAGTGGGACGTGGCGAGCGAGATGGGCATCCTCGAAGGCGCCTCCGGCTACGGCGCGCTCATGGATGCCTGGTGGGACGGCGACGTCTTCACCGGTCTCGTCGCCCGCCTCGCGACGCTGGTCGATGCCGTGCCCGCCGATGTCGAGGTCGGGGTGCACCTCTGTTACGGCGACGCCGGCGAGCGGCACTTCGTCGAGCCGGCGGATGCAGCGAACCTCGTGCGGTACGCGAACGCCGTGGCCGAGGCATCCGAGCGGCCGTTCACCTGGCTGCACCTGCCCGTGCCGATCGAGCGCGACGACGAGGCGTACTTCGCCCCGCTCGCCGCGCTGCACCCCGTGAACGAGCTGTACCTGGGCCTCGTGCACCGCGAAGACGGCGTCGAGGGTGCGCAGCGTCGCATCGCCGCCGCGCAGCGGTTCGTGCCTGCCTTCGGTGTGGCGACCGAGTGCGGCATCGGACGCGCGCCGGAAGGATCGACCGAAGGCATCCTCCGCACCCACGCCGAGGTCGCCGCCGCCTGGTGACCACCGACCGCCCGCGCCGATTCGCGCACGGGCGCGCGGTGTCGTAAGCTTGTCCGCGGTGACGTGTCCGAGCGGCCGAAGGTGCAACTCTCGAAAAGTTGTGTAGGGTAACCCCCTACCGTGGGTTCAAATCCCACCGTCACCGCCAGTTCAGAAGCCCGTTCTCCCTAGAAAACACTGGGGAGGGCGGGCTTTCTTCATGCCCGGTGACAACTTGGTGACAACAACTGCTCAGCCGTGTCCGGGAACAGTCGTCTGGAGAGTCCCGTCATCCAGTAACTTGATTCTGCAGTCGAGCATTGAAATCCAGAAGGCGTCAGGGGTAGCTATTCCGATATCGACGGCAAGCTGCGCGAGGCCCCACATCCGATAGCCGCACTGAGCTACGTCCAGTACCGCGAGGATGATTGCGCGTTCGTCGAGCTCTGTTCGATGCTTCGGTTCGTACGAGTTTTCCGTGCTTCTGCGCTGCCACGTCGATTCCGAGACGGACCACAGGTAGTCGTGAACGAATCGGCTGCGTGCATGGTAGGTATCTCTCGCCGAATCCAACGCAATCAGTGCGGGCTCTATGAACGTCGGGTTCGCCGTGCGGAGAAGGGCTTTCACCTCCGCTACGAGAGCCCCGAAGCTCTCTGGGCCTGAATGTGAGTTGGTCGGGGTTACGCCTCGGAGGATGTCGAGTACATCTCGGACGTGGCGTTCCATCTTCACCGTGAGGCGTGTGATCTGGCCGACGCGGAAGGTGACGCGTTGCTCAGGGGTCAGAGATCCGAGTCTCGGCAGGTACTCGCTTTCCGCGGTGCCCATGGGGTCGGAGGTCACAGGCGCTCGCTGACCGAGTGCGCCCGGGCCGCGTCGAGTGCCGTTGCAACGTCGTCGAGGTCTTCGTCGAACAGGTCAGCGTAGGTGTCGAGGGTCATGCTCGCCGACGCGTGACCGAGCATGCGTTGCACTGCCTTGACGTTGGCGCCGGCTGAGATCGCGAGGGACGCCGCCGTGTGGCGGAGGTCGTGCGGGGTGACGCGCGGCATGTCCGGATCCTCCACCCGGCGGACCGCGGCCGCGAACCATCCATCGCGGGAGTTCGGCAGCCGCATGTGCTGCTCGCCGTCGCCGAACAGGAGAGCGTCACGGGGCTTGCCCTCGCAGAACTGCGCGATCGGTAGCGCGAGGAACGCTGGGTACGGGACTGAACGCGTCTCGTGCGTCTTCGGCGTCCCGACATGGATCACCGTGCCGACCATGACGGCGTTCTCCTGAACGCTCACGCGCCGTCTGAGCGCGTCCACGTGCTTCACCCGTAGTCCGGTAGCCTCGCCCCACCGGAGCCCGGTGTACGCGAGGAACAGAACGAGCGTGGGGTGCGCTGAGGCGTCTGCCAGGGCCTGTACCTGCTGGTGCGTGAGGTAGGGCTTCGACTTTGGCCGCTTCCGGGGAAGTGTGGCGCCTCTCGCTACGTTCCGACTCAGCCGGCGATCGTTCACCGCGACGTCAAGGACCGCCGCGAGCACGCCGTGCGCGCGCAGGACGGTCGTCGCTGACTTCGTGGCTGCCAGTTCGGCCACCCAGTCCTGCACCTCCGAAGCTCGGATGCCGCCGACCTTCCTGTGCCCCCAGCGGGGCTGTACGTGTGTCTCCCACGCGCTGAGCAGTGACCGGTAGCTCGAGGCCTTCATGACAGGTTCGCGTGCCGTGAGCCAACCTGCAGCGACGGCAGCGACCTTCTCGTGCGCGTCGGTGGGATTGAGGTAGTCGCCGCGTGCCTTCGACACCTCGACTTCGGCGAGACGCAACTCCGCTGCGCGCTTCGTCGTGAACCCTCGTTCCGTGGTCTGGGAGTGGTCGGGACGCCGGTACGCGATCCGGTAGAGCCGCTTCCCGGCCTTCGTCTCGTAGGCGTGGACGCTACCCATCTGAATCCTCGGGCGCCCACACCTGCTCGCGGTAGTGCCGGAACATCGAGTCGTGGAACCATGCGTCGTTCATCTGTACGCCGTCGAGTTCAAGCATTTCGACGAGGGTCTTTTCGTGCTTCCGGTGGGCTTCAATCGCCGCGCGCGTTGCGACGGCCGCAGACTCCTCTCCCCGCTCCAGGTGAATCTCGACCTGGCGCTCAAGCTGCCCGATCTCACCGCGTAAAGCATCAATCTGCTGGCGGGTATGGATGATGCCGCGCGCGCTGTCGAAGTCCATCTCGTAGAGACCCGAGCTGATGAAGGTCGAGGCTGAGCGAGCCCATTGCAGTGCAACCCACTCGGGCACCTCGAGGCCGGGAAGAACCTCGTTCGGGCGGCCCATCTGCATCTGGTCGAAGAGCAGGAACAGCGGGTTCACGCCGAGGGCGTGCGCGATCACGAACAGATCGTCGATCGACAGGGCACGCCGGCGTCCAGCCTCGAGGTTGACGAGTACCTGGCGGGTCACCTCGTGCCCGAGCTGCTTCGTCCGCTCCGATAGCTCACGAACAGAGAACCCCTGTGCTCGTCTCGCATCACGCAGCCGCGCAGCGGCTCGAAGGATGAAGCGCTCGCCCCATGTGTCGCCGCTCAGTTCCTCAGCCATAGGAACACTCTACAGATTCGCTGTTGCGCCAGGGAACGAAAAGGGTATGCTGTGATTTGTTCCCGCGGGGAACAGTCATCACACTTTCAAGTCCTAAAGGGAACGCACATGGAAAAGTACCTCACTCCAGAGCAGGTCTGCGATCTGATCCCGGGCATGACGAAGAGCAACCTCGGGCAGCTCCGGTTCACGGGCAAGGGTCCGAAGTTCCTCAAGCCCACGCCACGCACGGTCGTCTACCGCGAGAGCGACATTATCGAGTGGCTTGAGGCGTCGGAGCGCACGAGCACGGCGAAGACGGTCTGAGATGACCGCTACCAACGAGGAAACCCCCGACGGCCAGGTCGAGGGTTTCGAGATCACCACCACCCCTGAGCAGGAGAAGGAAATGAACAACGCAATTCTGACAGAGACCACCGACAACCGCGAGACCGTGCGGGATGTCTTCGCCGAGATCCACAGCATCGGGCCGATCGTGAGGCTGCTGCCGGCGCACGCGTTGTTCCAGCAGGTGCCGGCCGTGATGTTCAAGACGGCGGAGCAGCTCGACGACGCCGTGATCGAACTCGATCTCGGCTGGTATTTCTACGCGACGGTGCTCGACATCGACGGACGAGCGGTGACGACCGGGCTGCCGGAGGAGCTGTGGGACGCGTACCGGTCGTCGTACTCGCCGCGGGATCGTCAGCTTTTCGAGGCGACGCCGAACGCGGCGCTCCGGCTGGGTGACTTCCTGGTGATCTCTCACGGGAGCTACACGCCGGTGTCGAAGACGACCGTCGACGGGGTCGACGGGTTCGAGGTCATCACGCTCGACGAGCGTCGTCGAAGGGAGCGCGCCGAGCGTGCTGGGTACGCTGACCGGCACCAGGAGGTTCGCGCGATGTGCCCATGGTGGGCCGACAACACCTCGGTGGAAGCTGTGGACGAGCAGGGCGCCGACCTGATCTACGACTTCACGATCGGCCCGGTGTCGATGTCGCTCGGTGCTCGGCACGAGAACGGGCGGGTCACGTACGACGACGAGTCGATGCGGCCGTTCGTGAGTCTCGCGAAGTGGGAGGCCCTCGAGGAATCCGACATGGTCGACCTCATCGGCGCCCTCATGACGGCACTCCCCTTGGTTCGCGACGCTGCAGCTCAGGAGGTGCAGTGATGACCGCGAAGATGGAGCAGGAGACTGTCGTCAGTGCGGGGCGCACCGACGCGGAGGTGAACGTGTGGACGTCGTCGACCGTCGACCTCGCCAGGATGCGCCGCTTGTGTTCTCAGCATGATTTCGTGCGCGAGGTGAAGGGTGGCACCGACTGGGGCGAGTTCGCGGTCAAAGTTGAGAACTTCAACGTACTGCGTGGGATTCGAGCGAAACGGGTGCTGTCTGAGGCTGCGCGCGCCGCGTCGGCGGAGAACATGGCGAAGGCGCGAGAGCTGCGGCGTCCCGCCAGCGTCGACGAGGCATTCCGGGACCGTGAGGGAGGTGTGTGACGTGTGGCACGCATCACAACGCGCTGGCTGCTCAGAGGCGGCATCGGACAGCTCCGCCTCAACAGAACCGAGGCGCTCGTGCTTCTCGCCCTACTCGACCACATGGGTAAGGACGGTGTCGCATGGTGCCCGCAGACGCACTTGTCGCGGGATCTGCGGATCGCTCGCTCCCAGATCATCGAGGCGCAGGCGCGGCTCCGTGAGATCGGCGTGCTCATCGAGCACGAACCGGGTCGTCAGGGTAGGGCGACCCGGTACGAGTTCGCAGACAGGAAGGCGCTCGAACATGTACTGCATAGCGACATGTTCGAGGCGCCGAACATGTCGGGTTCTCGGGACAACTTCAACGTGGTCGACATGTCGCTATACCGGTCTGGAGGGTAAAGACACTCACGTTGGCCGCTCTGCCGAACTCCACAGAATGATCCAGAGATGCTCATGGATGATCGGCCGGCTTGCCGGTCGATGCCCCTCTGGCGAAGAGGCTCAGAGTGAGAATGCCTCAGGAGTGGGGCACCGTCCTGAAGCGGTCGCGAGCTATCGGGTCCCGTTCCAGCGCGGTCGCCTAGGCGGGCTGATGATGGCGAGTGGGCAGGATGCTCACTTCCGTCACCCGGCCGGCGGACGTGCACATGCTCGCGAGGTGGCCGCGTACCAGCGCGACCACGGGACGCGCGCGTGGAACCGGCACGGGCTGCCGGTTGGTCGATTCCCCGACAACGTGTCGGGGGGAGCGTCATGAGCGCCGTAGACGATCAGGTCCAGGCGCTGCGGGAAGCGCTGCAGAAGGCGAACAACGAAGCTGGTGATCGCCGGCATCGGCTCAACCGCGAGAAGAACCGGCACGAGGCGACGCGGGAAGCGTTGCGGGACGCTCAACGGTTGCTGCTGAAGTTCGCGGCTAGCGACCGGCTGGCCCACCCCGATGCCGTCCTCGTGTGGATCGAGGGCGGCCTGAACGCGGTCCTCGACGACGCCGGGGTCATCGTGTGGGACCGGTTCGACCGCCTCCTCGCCGATTTGCTCGAGAAGCATCCATACCTCGGCGTGTCGCGTCCAAGCGAACAGGCCGGCCGATGAATCGGAGGTATCTTCGATGGTGACAGAGACCACGGAAGTGAGTGTTCTGCTCACGGAGGCCGGGAGGCCAGCCCGCATCAGCCGAGATGGCGGCGGGATCGGATCACACGATCTTTGGAGCCTCTCCCGATGACTATCGACAACCCTCCCGCCCCGCCGAAGCCGGCACTCGTCCCCACGGCACTGCCGCTCCCGCCGCAGGAGCAGACCCCGTCCGAGGTGCAGGCCGCTCTGGCCGAAGCCGCCGCCCGTCACGCTGAGACCGCTGCGGCACTCGCCGCCGCGCAAGAGGCTTTCGACGAGGCTGATCGCCAGCGTGCGTTCGCGCTCTCCGAGGAAGAGAAGCGCCGGGCGCTCGAGGAGCAGGCGCACATCGACGACCTGCGGCGCGTGCTGCCTCAGACCGAAGACGACGCCGACCGCTACCGCCGGTTGTTCCGCGAAGCGTGCGTCAGCGAGAACGAACGGCCGATCGACATGGGTCAGGTCCTCGACGCGTTCGTGCAGTGGGGTCGCGCCCGCGAGATCGCGCATCGGATGCGGCAGGCGATCCTGGCGCACGACGCTCAGCAGAGCCGCGACGACTACGAATCCTGGGTGCGGCGCGTCCACGGCTGGAACGAACTGCTGAGGTCGGTGCAGCCGTGGCACCAGGGCGGCACGCTGGGTGGTGCGGAAGCAGATCTCGACGGGCTCGCGAAGATCAACGCCCGCATCGTCGAGGAGTCGCAGGACGCACCGCGCCCGCTGCACCGCGACGCGACCGACGTGACGACGCCGTTCATCGAGGACCTCGGCCTGCGAGACCCGCATGCGGCGGCAGCCGATCAGGTCTTCAACGCACCGCTTCATGCGCTCGAATTCGGTGACGAGTTCTCCGCTGCGGTCGCTGACGCCGCGAAGGACTTCGCGCGCACGGCGCTCAGCACCCTTCGCGCGAACCGTACGGCGGGAGGCCAGCGATGACGAGGTCCACCCGGCTCACCAAGGCCGAATACGACGCCTCGCTCGCGGCCGCCTACAACCTCGGGCGCTGCGACGCCACGGCAGCGACTGGAATCCAGGCGACGCCGCGGGTGAAGGGCCTGGCGAGCAGCCTCGGCGTCGACCTTGCGAAGGTGAAGGGCACGGGCGTCGCGGGCCGCGTCACTCCCGGCGATGTGCGGGCCGCCGCGCACCGCAGCGCACCGCAGCCCGCCGTCGCTGAGGACGCCTACCCGGCGCACTGGGACCGCTCGCCGATTGACGCGAACGCTACGGACGGGAAGTCGGCGGCGGAGGCCACGGGACCACGTCCCGGCCGGCACGCAGGCACCGCGTACCCGGCGGACTGGAAGCTCTGAGATGTCCGCGCCGGCGGGGAAGGGGTTCAACGCCGGCGCCGGACCCCGCGTCGAGGACCTGGTGGAATCGACGTGGGAGCACGACGGGACCGGACCCGCATAACGCGGACCGTCGTGCATACGAGGGGCCTCAGCGATGCTGGGGCCCCTCGCCCATGCAGCAAACGCGGAGGCGGCGCACCATCCTCGACCCCCGCCGACAAATGCCCGCCTGGTGGTGAACACGGCACAATAGCCACATGCGCGCATCGGCACCTCCAGCTCCCTTCGACTGGGCAACAGTCGGAGCCGTCACAGCCGACGTCGCGCTGCCGGTGCTTTCAATCCTCGTCCCGACCGTGATCGCCGTCCGACTCTTCCGAGCGGAACGGCGCGACGCGCGGACCGCTGATGCTCGAGCGCGACGCATGGACGCGAGCGCGGACGTGATACGGGCACTCGCACCGATGGCGTCGATACAGCCCGACGCTCCTATGCAAGAACGGCTCTGGGAACTGCGCGCCCGCATCGCGGTCTACCGCACCTGGATAGAGAAAGGCGACCTGTCAGGTGACTGGCTCGCCCTTCGCCACCGCGAAGGCATGATCGAGTGGGCCAACGCCATGACGATCGTGGACGCCGGAGGAGGGCCCGCAAGTCTCCCGCCCTCCGCACTCGCTGACATTCTTCTGCCCGCGCACGGATGGGCAGCGCAGACCCTTGAGATGCTCTCGGCCTGGATCCGGGGCGACCTTGACGTTGCAGAGCTGCAAAAGGATGGCGCTCGAATCCTCGAGACGTTCGGGCCGCCGCCCAGCAACTGAGCCGACTGCAGCGACATCGCCTCACGTTCGTCTGCTTCCCTGCAGCACTTGCAACTGCGCGCCTGAGCCCCACCCCCGCCCAAAAATCCAGCGACCCCAGTGGGGGCGGACAACAGCCCCGGGGAGCTGTCCTCTCTCCCCGGGGTTGGAACACCTGTTTTTACCCACCTGGCGGGCTGGGTGCGCGCCTATTTCGTGACGGAGGTACTGGACGCCCGAGGAGGGGTCTAAGGCCGCGAACGGGGCGTGCAGCCGCCTGGTTACCCGGATGCTTCGGTCGACTGATGTTCTGCACGTCTCCGAGGAAGGTCCGTTGGGGGGAGTGAAGGTCAGGCATATATAGGTGAGTCGGGCCGAGTCCGCGTGCGCCCCAGTCGCCGCGTGACTCGACCCGCTCGTTGCCTGCCCGGGCGCCCCACACGTCCGCGCAGAGACTTTCCTCCGGTCGCCGTAGACAGTCTATGATCGGTTCCCATTCAGCATCCAAGTTGGCCGTAGGGCACCTCCATGGGTAGACAGCAAAGGCTCTTGGTGCTACCGAGGGGTGTTCCGCAATGGCGGAGGGTCGGGTTGAGCGGCTAGACGCGATAGTGTCTCGGCGGCTGTTTCTGGGGCGCCGCTCGCGAGTGGGGCGGGTCGCGCGTTCCGGGTGCGGCGGCTCGCTCCGGTCCTACGACGCCGACGGCAGCGACGTCAACCCCTTTGAGGCTCGCCGGCAGCACTTCGTAGCTTGGCCGCAGCGGGGCCCTGTCCCCAGCAGGGGTTGCACTGATCAGTCTCCGCCAGGTGCGTCCGCCAAAAGTAGGTTCCCTAGACCGAAATTACGACGGGCGCACCACCCCGCAGGCTGCGATCGTGAACTGCGCGCTCACGTACGCTTCTCCTATGGGAATGCTCGAATACAACAGCTCGCGTCCTCCGATTGAGGTCGACGACGAGACTTTGGCGCATGTAAAGATCGTGATTGGGACGAAGCTGCGCCGTCTGGAGAGCTTTATGATGACGTGGCCGGCGGATAAGAAGCGGTCTGGGCGCACCACGGTGTGGATGAATCCCGCCATCCCCCTGGTGTTCGAGTTTGACAGCAACGATGTTCTTTCGATCGCCCCTTCGCGGATCGAACGGATGATGGGGCGGCTGAATTCTCGAGGCGAGCTCGTCCTCGACGACCTCAGCTGAGAACAGCAACGGCTGGCTCGGCCTCCTCCTCAGGACCCGAGCCAGCCGTCACATCTCCCAGTCCCGGATGGGGAGGTAGATCGACCAGTCCTCCGCGACTGCCTGCGACGCGACCGGGGCACTATCCCAGAGGACGCGGACGACAACGCGTGCGCCGGGCGAGACCAGGACGCTGACCATCTCATCACCGTGGGACAAGTCGACGAAAGCGGCTTCGGACCGCACGATGGTCTCGATGCGGTGCATCAGGTCGACCAAGTCGCGGTCGCGGCCGAGCTGGTACTCGTGACCATCGACCTCGAGATACGCGATGGTGTTCGACCTCGCCGTGCTCATTCCACCACTGTACGCGCGTGCTCTTCTTGGGCCGTGGGGGTTGCAGGATTGTTCAGTCCGCGGTACTCGCCGGGCTTACGCGGGCTGAGGATGCTTCGCTGGGCTCGTGGACCAGGTACAGACCAGTCGGGCCGTTCGCGGTCGCTGCGAGTGCCTCGATCCAAGCACGGTTGATCGAAGGCTGTCGGCTGCCGTGGTACTTGAAGACGAGGTTACTGCTGGGGTGAATCCAGACCGTGGTGCGTCCACCCCCGGTGCTGATGTCCTCGCGCCACGTGAACGAGAACGGTTCCGCGCGACGCAGTTTCGCCGTCATCACCAGCTGCAGATGCCTGAGCGCCCGGTCCTCAATCTCCGTCCTCGGGCCGCCGTCGTAGATGAACTTACCCACCTGCGAAACTCCTTGTCATCAGCGCCCGACTCCCTCCGTGGGCAGCAAGCCACTATCTCACACTTCTCCCCGGTCGCAGACGGCGCGTGACCAGGCGAAAAACCGGCTATTGTCTGTCCCATGGGCATGCTTCACTACGGCGAAAGCGCCGAGCCGATCCACCTCGAGGACCGTGTGCTCGCGCATCTGAAGGTTGTCGTCGCGACCAAGCTCCGCCGCAACGAGAGCTTCACCCTCTCCTGGCGGCACCCGGACGGCGATCCGGCAGGCCGATCGACGATCTGGATGCATCCCGCGATCCCGATCCGTTTCGTGTTCGACGAGCCCGAAACCCCGCAGCTGAACATGCGGTGGGTCGACGAGCTGATGCACACCGCGAACTCCAGCGGCGGCATCCAACTTGTTGACGAGGTCGTCGAGGCGCCCGAGTCGCTCACACGCGCGACCTGAGAGCCCGGCCCGGTGAGCGGCTCCAGCGTCCGGCGCGTCGGTATCCTCCGGTGAAAGCGGCCGAGCACGATCCACTCGTCCAGGGCAGGGAGCGTACACAGGGCTACGCACGTATCGGCATGGTCCGCGACGCGGACGTCTGACCCTTCTGGAAACGCGTCAGCCGTCGCGGCCTCGCCGCATACGTGAGCGTCGACGCCGTCCTGTCGCTATTCGGACTGCGCGATCCTGAGCACTCGCCGGTCGGCATCGCTATCGCTGCATTGAGTCTGCTGGTGATGCCCTTCCTCAGCTGGTTCGAGCGACGCACAGGACGGGAGCTGGGCTCGGCCTCCGCGGTCGCTGATTCGAAGCAGACGCTCATCTGCACGTACCTCTCGGCTGCGCTCCTGACGGGGTTGCTGCTCAACAGCCTGCTCGGCTGGGCGTGGACGGACTCCGTAGCCGCACTTGTGATCGCCGTGTTCGCCGTTCGAGAGGGCGTCAAAGCGTGGAAGGGCGACGCGTGCTGCGCCGTTCCCGCTGCCGTCCTAACAGGAGCGCGCGAACCTGACGCCTGCCAAGAGGGGTGCTGCGTGCGCTGAGCCACGTCCGTCGTTCTCGGCGGCTTGCCGCTTCAACCGTCCTCGACCGAACCCACACCCACACCACAGCACCCCACCCCTCAAAAACTCCACGACACCCCCGGAGAGGGGACCACCACGGGAGAGGTGTTCCTCCCTCCCCGCCGTTTGCAGAAGTACCAGGGGGGTCGCGCGCGCGAGAGGCGTGGTTGCGCGTCTCCGGAGCTTCTCCGGCACCCCATGAGAGGGGCTACGCCGCCCGCGGTGTGGTCCTAGACCGTGGTGGGCCAGAACCCGCCGGCGGGGTTCGACGCGAGAGCGAACGTCCGGCACTGCTCGAGCAGCGTGCACCCGGCGCAGATACCAGTGAGCCGCTCGCGGTCGTCGGGGCTGAGATGGTCGGCCGTGTACTCGGGCATCCCCGCGCACGCCGGCACCGTCTCCCGGAGCCGCTCACGCAGGACGAAGAACTCGTCCGAGCCCTTCAAGCGCGGCATCTCCGCGAGCGGGTCCACCTTCGGCTCAGAGATGGGCGTCTCCGGTTCTGTGCGCCCGTCTCCCGCGCTATCGGGCCGTCCTGGCACCTGGACGCCCTGGCGTACCTCGGACGCTCGTACCCGCTTGGCTTTCACGACCTCCGGAGTCTCGAGGGCGACACCCGCATCTGCCAGCCTCTTCCGCACGCGGTAGAAGTGCCAGGCGGTCGTCTGCATCCTGTCGCGCCAGAACGCGAGGAGCACGTCCTCGTCGACGACGCGCATGCGTTGCCCCTCAACCATCTGCAGGGGCATCGGCATCCCCTCGAGGCGCCAGTTGTGGATCGTCCTCAGCGACATGCCGACCCGCTTCGCGGCCTGCTTCTTCGTGAGCCACTGCTTCTCGCCATCCATCCCCATGCGGCCATAGTCGCACCGGATCGATGTGCTCCCGCGGTGACAACACCGTGACAACAGGACCCGTGAGCGAAGCGTGCCCGCCGTGATCGGAGTGACCGAAAGTCCGCATCATTCCGGGCGAGCGCCGCCAACGTCCCGTGACCCCGCGGTGGTCATGGGGGTTCAAATCCCACCGTCACCGCCATCACAGAAAGCCCCGCCTCCCGTGGAAACACTGGGATCGCGGGGCTTTCAGTATTAGGGGTTGTGGTGCGCCCTGCCCGGGCCGGATCGCCTCTAGGCGCCGCCTCGAACACCCCTGCCGGGTCGGGCGGCGTTCCATGCGTCGATCGTCTCCGCCGTCCACCCGCGCGTGGATCCGATCATCGCGTCAGGGTCGGGCAGCTTGTAGCGGGAGAGCGTGCCGGTCAACACGCCGATGCGCTCAGCGAACTCGGCGCGCGACAGGTACGTCTGCATCAGTCTTCCTCCCGGCGTGGCGTCTTATCGGTGTCATTCTCGCACCTCGGCGCATGACCACTCATGTCGCCTCGACCTGCCCGCTCCCCTGGGCGAGCGCCGCACGGGGCACAGCGACCGCGGGCCGTATAGACGGCTGCCATCGCGCGGCTATCCTCCAGGGCAGTCGCACTCGCTCCCGCTATAGCAGGCGCAGGGGAGCGGTTCAGGCGTGGTGGAGGGAGACGGTTCTGAGCCACCGCGGGGCACGTCGTGGTATTCGGTGGCGCGTACTGAGAGTGACGACGAGCGCGCTTCCGAGGGCGCGAACGGCGGATTCGTCGTGCGGCTGATCGAGGATCCTCTCGCCGTCGCTGGCGTAGTACGTCACCAGTGTCGAGGCGTCGAATCCGGCCGCGGAACGAAACCCGATGGAGATCCCTGCGCCGTCCGCGCAGTAACCACCCGCGGTCGGTAAATTGTCGACGGTGTAGCGCTCGCCGTTGGCGTTCTCGCCGGGGACTCCGTACATCTCCCAGTATCGTGCGGTCATCTCGAAGTCCGCCTCGCTCGGCTCGCACCCGAGTGAGATGAGATGCGTCCGGTAAGCGGTGATGAGTTCGGCCGGGTCTTGAATCTCGGTGCCGACCACCCAGGACGTCACGCGTCCACACGACCAGTAATACGGATCACGCGGCCCCCACGGCTCGCTGTAGCTGCCGCTCGCGCAATAGTCCTGGACGCTCGTCGAGATCGGCTCGGCCAGAGCCGTCGCCTTCAGGAGATTCTCCTGCTCTGACGCCGCCTGCTCGCTCGCCGCCACCACCTCTGGCTCTTCGGCGCCCGATGGCGGAAAATCACTGGACGTGCTTGCGCAACCTGTCGTCGAGATCAGGAGACCGAGTATCGAGGCACCTGCGAGGACCGCCCATCCGGGCTGACCGCGCGCGCCGCGCCGCTCGCGGCGAGTCACGGCGGTGCATCCGGAGGGAGCCTCGGACGACGGTGCACGGTTCACCGAGCCACCGTTCATCTCGGAGCGCCTTGGAGCCGGATTGCCACCGATGAGTGCCGGGTCACGATCGTCCCGGCCGGGGGCTCCTGGCTCGAGACGATGTGGTTGCGCCCCCATGCCAGTGCGCCGATCGGCGGCCCGTCAGGATCTGGATTGGCGAGAGTCACACCTGCGGCCGCCGCGATCTCTCGGGCTCGTCGGAACGGCATCCCCTCGACCATTGGCACCGCGACCGCTTCTCCGACGCTCTCCCACATGGAATGGACACTACGCCGCTGCGGGCGACTGAGCGATGGTCTGTCTACATCGTCGGTTCGACGTCTGCCATTGGTCCACGACTCGATCCGCCTCGATCCCACGGGACAGCAACCCGAGGGAGCCCCAGTTCACGATGACGCCTACCGGCCGGCGAAGCGCGCTTTCGCTTCGGGCGTGAAGGGTGCATAGAGGTTCACGCGATTGCCATCGGGGTCGGCGAGCATCATGGCCCGGTTCCCCCAGGGCATCGTGGTCGGCTCCTGCAGGATCCGGACTCGGTCGCCGAGCCTCTGCCGTTCGTGATCGACGTCGTCGACCTGGAACTCGATGATCGTGCTGGAGTTCGCCGCCACGGTCAGCCCGGTGCCGGCGAAGAGGGGCAGGGTGGCCTCTCCGCCGATGGCGAGCGTTCCCCCGGAGGTCATGAGCTCTGCGAACACGGGGCTGGGACGCTCGAAGGTGGCGCCGGTGACGAGCTCGTAGAACTCGACGAGTTCGTCGAGCTGACGGGTGAGGAGGCGGAGGGAGGCGAGTTTCATCGGGGTCCGATCGTGACGGGTTCTGGCAATGATGTAAGGCACCTGATATTATCAGTCGGGAAGGGTGGTGGTCGAGCATGGCGGAGGACTTCGGGAGACGGATCCCGTACCTGTTGCGGAGGGTGAACGGCGAACTGTCGCAACGCCTCGACGAGGACCTGCGCGAGTTCGGACTGACGCAATCGCAGCTCTCCGCTCTCGCGATCCTCGCGCTCGAGCATCCGAAGGGGCTGTCGGGGGCGACTCTCAGCGCCCGATCCGGAGTGACGCCGCAGTCGATGTCGGCCGCGATCGCAGGTCTCGTCGATCGGGACCTGATCCGACGGTCGCCGCACCCCACGCACGGCCGCATCTTGGAGTGCACGATCACCCCCGCGGGCATCGACGTCGTCGAAAAGGTGCAGGAAGCCACCCGCGACAGCGACCGCTACTCGGGCGGCCTCGACGAGGCTCAGCAGGCAACGCTTCGAGACCTGCTCACGAGGATGATGCACACGCTCGATCTGCACCTGCCCGCCTCGGCGGACGCCCCCACCCCGGAGCGGTAGGGTCCGCCGCCGGCGAGTCCGAGGGCGATCCCGCGTGGGCAATCACGCGAGCGCGAACGCCGATGCTCGCCCCGCGCCCTGACCCGCGACCGGAGCCGCCCCGGGCCACCGGGCAGATAATCGAAGAGATGCGATCGGGTGCTCCCGCCTTCCGCACCGCGCGGCAGACCACCCCGCGTCAGAAAGAGGTAACCGCATGAAAGCTCTCCGTTACGTCGAGATCGGCAAGCCCCCGGTCGTCGTCGACATCCCGATCCCGACTCCCGGCCCCGGGCAGGTCCTGCTCAAGATCACGGCGGGCGGTGTGTGCCACTCCGACGACTACGTCATGGGCCTCCCCGAGAAGGACTACCTCGAACAGGGGTACCCGCTCCCGCTGACGCTCGGCCACGAGGGTGCGGGCATCGTGCACGAGATCGGCGAGGGCGTCGACTCGACGCTGAAGGTCGGGGATGCCGTCGCCGTCTACGGACCCTGGGGCTGCGGGCGCTGCCACAACTGCTCGATGGGCAAGGAGAACTACTGCACGAACGCCGCGGCCGAAGGCATCCGCCCTCCCGGTCTCGGCAGCCAGGGCTCGATGGCCGAGTACATGATCGTCGACGACGCCCGACACCTCGTGCCCCTGGGCGATCTCGATCCCGTGCAGAACGTGTCGCTCACCGACGCCGGCCTCACCCCGTACCACGCGATCAAGAACTCGCTGCCGAAGCTCGGAGCCGGCACCTTCGCCGTGGTCATCGGCACGGGCGGACTCGGCCACGTCGGCATCCAGATCCTCAAGGCGATCACCGGCACCACCGTCATCGCCCTCGACGTGAACGACGAGAAGCTGCGACTGGCCACCGAGGTGGGGGCCGACCACGTGCTCCTCAGCGACGCGTCGGCCGCCGACAAGATCCGCGAGCTCACCGGCGGGCTCGGCGCCGACGCGGTGTTCGACTTCGTCGGCGCCAACCCGACGATGGCCCTGGCGCAGAGCGTCGCCGCCGTCGACTCCGACGTCACGATCGTGGGCATCGGCGGCGGGAGCATGACGCTCGGTTTCGGCTCGATCGCGTTCGACGCGGCCGTGCGCATCCCCTACTGGGGCTCGCGTTCGGAACTCATCGAGGTGCTCGAGCTCGCCCGTGCGGGCCGGATCCACGTGCAGACCGAGACCTACTCGCTCGACGACGGCCCGAAGGCGTACGAAGACCTCGCGTCAAACAGCATCCGCGGTCGCGCGGTCATCGTGCCCTGACACGAGCGCGAAAGGCGGGTCGCTCCCGCCTCGCCGAGAAGCCCCCTCCCCGAGAGGGGGCTTCTCCGTTCCGCAGGGGCCGGGACGCGACCCTTGCCTCGTCGCGCCGCACGACCCTACGGTGAGAGCACGGGTGGAGATCCGCCCCGAGCGGGGGATGTCGGATGCGGACGAGAACGCGGTTCGGAGTGCTGGCGCTGCTGCTGGCCGCGGCGGTGGGTGTCGGAAGCGCCCTGCCCGCCGTGGCCGCGGAGCCGACCGCGCGGCTCTCGTTGTTCAAGGCGATCGAGAACCTCGACACGGGAGCCAGCCTGGGCGACCGCACGCTGTGGACGATGCACGCCGTCAACGTCGTCACCGGGGAGACGTTCACGGGGGACGGGCTCAACGGCGTGCAGTCGCGGCGCATCCCGCCCGGCACGTATCGCATCTTCGAGACCGGCGATGTCGACGGCTACGCGTTCTTCTCGTGGAACTGCGACGGCGACGTCACGACCGCCCCCGAGCGCACGATCACCATCCGCGCCGACCAGTCGATGACCTGCACCGTGCAGAACAACGCGGTGAGGAGCACCCTCAGCCTGCTCAAGAACGTCGAGGGCGGGGGCGCGGCCCCGTCGGAATGGACGCTGCGCGCGCAGGGCCCGACGACCATCGAAGGCCCCGGCGGCTCGGCGGCGGTGCAGAATCAGGCCGCGCGCATCGGCGTCTACACCCTGAGCGAGTCGGGGGGTCCCGCGAGCTACGTGGCGGGTCCGTGGACCTGCGAGCGGCGCGATCTCACCACCGGCCAGGTGACCGCACTGCCCGTTCAGGACGACCGGATCGAGATCGGTCTGGGCGGCGCGGTGACGTGCCAGATCACCAACACCGGTGACCTGCCGCACCTCACCCTCGTCAAACAGGTGGTCGACCCGGTGCGGTCCGGCTACCCGGTCGCCGCGGCATCCGACTTCCTCCTCCGTGCCGACGGACCGGTCTCGGTGGCGGGGACGTCGGGCTCCCCAGAGGTGGATCACACCTCGGTGGACGCCGGTGCGTACACGCTGTCGGAGTCCGGCCCCGACGGGTACGCGGGAAGCGCGTGGACCTGCACTGATGCGACGAGCGACGGCGGCTTCGACGGGAGCGCACTGATCGTGCGGGAGAGCTCCGACATCACCTGCACCATCTCCAATTCCTTCACCGGGGGCTGGTTGACCCTCGTGAAGGAGGTGGTCGGCAGCGACCAGCCGCCCTCCGACTGGACCCTGGCCGCGGTGGGCTCATCGACGATCACCGGCGCATCCGGGGCCGCGGCGGTGACCCGCGCCCCGGTGCCCGCCGGGGACTACACGCTCGCCGAGACGGACGGTCCGGGCGGATACTCGGCGGGGCCGTGGTCGTGCACGGGCGGCGCTCTCGCCGTCGACACCGTGACCGTCGCCGCGGGAGCCGATGTGACCTGCACCGTCACCAACACGCTCCAGGGAGGGCAGCTCACGCTCGTGAAGAGCGTCGTGAACGCCGGCGGGGGCCCGCTCGCGGCGGACGACTGGACCCTCACGGCGACCTCGCCCGAGACGACCGTGACCGGCGCATCGGGCTCCGACGACGTCAGCTTCGTCACCGTCGTGCCCGGGCGTTTCACGCTCGGCGAGACGAGCACGGCACCGGAGGCCGCGGGATACCTGAGCGACGGGTGGGTCTGCGTCGACGACGACGGCGCCGTGGTGAGCACGGGGGACACGGTCGACGTGGGGGCCGATGACAGCATCATCTGCACGGTGACCAACCGATGGACCCGGGCGACGCTCACCCTCATCAAACAGGTCGCGTCGGCGTTCGGCTCACCGGCCCTGCCCTCGGCGTGGACCCTCAGCGCCACCGACGGCACCGACACGATCGCCGGCCCCAGTGCATCGCCGGCCGTGACCAGGGTGGGGATCGCTCCCGGCACCTGGCAGCTGGGGGAGACGGGCGGACCGACGGGATACGACCCGCTCGGCTGGACCTGCTCGGGCGCCCTTGCGCGGGAGGGCGTCATCGAGGTCGCGCCGGGGGCGGACGTCATCTGCGTCATCACGAACGCCGCGATCACCCCTCGCCTCACCCTGGTGAAGCAGGTCGACAACGGCATCCGCGGGCGCGCCGAACCCGCCGACTTCGAACTCAAGGCGCGCGGCCCGGGCAATGCCGCACTGTCGGGGCCGACCGGCTCGGAGTTCGTCACCGACATGTCGCTCCCGCCCGGCGACTACATCTTCTCGGAGGACGGACCCCGCGGATACGCCGGGGAGTGGTCGTGCGCCGGAACGACGTGGGACGGCACGACCGCCACTCTCGGGTACGGCGAGAACGCCGTCTGCACCGCGACGAACACCTTCGTCGGCGGCACCCTGACGTTGCGCAAGGAACTGGTCGGCGTCGGCCCCGGGGCATCCTCCGGACCGGCGCGTGTCACCGACTGGACGCTGAGCGCGCGCGGCGACGGTGAATTCCCGCGCCCCCGCATCGACGGCACCACCGGTGCGGGCGACGTGACGCTGGCGCCCCTCGGCGTCGGCGAGTATGTGCTCTCGGAGACGCCGGCGCCGGGAGCACCGAGCGCCGACTACCGCAGCGCCGGATGGGAGTGCACGGGCGACGCTCTCGTCGCAGACGACACCGTGGCGGTGACCGCGGGCGTCGACACGGTCTGCACCCTGACCAACGTCTACAACCCGGCCGCCGGGCCCGACCCCGGCACGGACCCGGGGACCGATCCGGGAACGGACCCGGGAACCGATCCGGGAACGGGCGCCGACCCGGACGGAGGCGCTGTTCCGCCGTCCGAGGGCTCGGGTCTCGCGACCACCGGGCTCGGGGGTGCCCCGGCGACGATCGCCCTCGGGGGAGGACTGCTGGCGCTCCTCGGTGCGGGCGTGCTCGTGCGGGCACGCGGCT